>NZ_JBEXSI010000079.1:0-25764 GCF_040613515.1 Streptomyces sp. NPDC006261 | reverse complement strand
ACTCCTCCAACAGCCGCGCACCCATCCCCACCCACTGCGAACCCTGACCCGGAAACACGAACACCGTCCGCCCCTCCACATCAGCCACACCCCGGACCAGGCCGGTCCCGGATGCCGCGGAGCCCAACGCGCTCGTCCTGGCGAGGAGTTCCTCGCGTCCGGCTCCGATCACGACCGCCCGGTGCTCGAAGAGCGAGCGCGAGGCGACCAGGGAGTGGCCGACGTCCGCCGGACGGTTCCCGGGTGCGGTTTCGAGCATCTCCACGAGGGCCTTGGCCCTGTCACGCACCGCTGCCTCGCCGCGGCCCGAGAACACCCACGGGACGGTGGCGGCTTCGGCACAGGGGACCGGTGCGGGCTCCTGCGGCGCGGCGGGCTCCGGGGCCTGCTCCAGCAGGGCGTGGGCGTTGGTGCCGCTGATTCCGAAGGAGGACACCGCACACCTGCGCGGCCGTCCCGTCTCCGGCCAGGCGACGGATTCGGTGAGCAGGCGTACCGCGCCGGAGTCCCACTCGACGTGCGAGGACGGCTTCTCGGAGTGGAGCGTTCGGGGCAGCACGCCGTTGCGCAGGGCCATGACCATCTTGATGACGCCCGCGACACCGGCGGCAGCCTGCGTGTGACCGATGTTCGACTTGAGGGAGCCCAGCCACAGCGGGCGCCCCTCCTCACGGTCCTGGCCGTAGGTGGCCAGCAGCGCCTGCGCCTCGATCGGGTCACCCAGCCGGGTACCCGTACCGTGCGCCTCCACCGCGTCCACCTCGCCGCCCGACAGACCGGCGTTGGCCAGGGCCTGACGTACGACGCGTTCCTGCGAGGGGCCGTTGGGCGCGGTGAGGCCGTTGGACGCGCCGTCCTGGTTGACGGCGGACGACCGCAGCACCGCGAGCACCTGGTGGCCGTTGCGGACCGCGTCGGAGAGGCGCTCCGCGACGAGCACGCCGACGCCTTCACCCCAGCCCGTGCCGTCGGCGTCGTCGGAGAAGGCCTTGCAGCGGCCGTCGGGGGCCAGGCCGCCCTGCTTGCTGAACTCGACGAAGACGGAGGGCTCGCTGAGGACCGTGACGCCGCCGACGACGGCGAGCGAGGACTCGCCGCTGCGCAGCGACTGGGCCGCGACGTGCAGTGCCACCAGGGAGGAGGAGCAGGCGGTGTCGACGGTGATGGCCGGGCCTTCGAGGCCGAGCGTGTAGGCGAGGCGTCCGGAGAGCACGCTGGCGGCGGTGCCGGTCAGCGCGTGCCCGTGGAGTTCCGTGCCGGCCGCCGCCGAGGGTGCGCCCCAGTGATAGGCGCCCACGAAGACGCCCGCCCTGCTGCCGCGCAGTGCCGTCGGGGGGATGCCGGACCGCTCCAGTGCCTCCCAGGTCACTTCGAGCAGCAGCCGCTGCTGAGGGTCCATGGCGAGGGCTTCGCGCGGCGATATCCCGAAGAATTCGGCGTCGAATTCCGCTGCCTCGTAGAGAAATCCCCCTTCGTGCGTGGTGCTGTTTCCTTCGCCGTCCCCGGTGAGCCGGTCGAGGTCCCAGCCGCGGTCGGCGGGAAATCCGGATATGGCGTCCCCGCCGGATTCGACGAGTTCCCAGAGAGCTTCCGGGGAGCGCACACCGCCGGGCAGTCGACAACCCATTCCGACGATGGCGATCGGCTCGTTCTCCCTGAGTTCCATCTCGCCGATGCGCTGCCGTGCACGACGGAGATCGGACGTCACTCGCCTCAGGTAGTCGACTACTTTGTCCTGCTGGTCTTCTGGCACCGGTCCGTCCTCATCATCATCGGGTCGCGAACGAAAGCAGCAATTCTTTACGTGGTTTCGAACTCTTCATCGATGATGTCGAGCAGTCTGTCGACCGACACCGTGTCGATGTCCTCGCCAGGTCCGTGCGCCGGGGAGGGCGAGGGCTGCCGAAGGGCGGAAAGGAGTCGTTCCAGGCGGTCGGCGATCATCTGGCGTTCGGAACCGTCCGACGGCACGGCGTGGACGGCGGCCTCGAACCGGGCGAGTTCGTCGTCGACGGAGCCGGCCGCGGGGGCGTCCGGTGGGGTGAGCACCGTCGCGAGGTAGCCGGCGATCAGGGCGGGCGTCGGGTAGTTGAAGACGAGTGTGCTGGGCAGCCGGCGACCGGTGAGGGCGATGAGCCGGTCGCGGAGTTCGACGCCCGCGAGCGAGTCGAGGCCCAGCTCCTTGAAGGCGTGGTGGGCTCCCACGGAGTCCGGGGTGCCGTGGCCGAGGACGGCGGCCGTCTCGGCGCGCACCAGGTCCAGCAGATGGCGGTCCCGTTTCGCCGCGGGCACCCCGTCGAGCTGTCCGAGCGCAGTGGCAGCACCGGAGGCGGGCGCGCCCGGCTCGGTCGCCTGCGGCCTCGTGGTGCGGGGTCCGCCGGACGGCGGGGGCGTCCGGTGCGGGCTCGTCACCGGAGCGGGCCGCAGTTCCTCGGCGGTCAGGGGGCGGACGCGCAGCGCGTCGGCGGTGAGCACGGGGGCGCCGCTGCGGTCGGTCGCCGTCAGCCGCAGTACCGTGCCGGCCGTGTCCTCGACGGGGTCGATCCGTACGCGCAGGGCGGTGGCACCCCGTGCGTGCAGGACCACGTCCCGCCAGAGGTCCGGGACACCGGTGCCCTCCGTCATGGCCGCGTGCCGTGCGGCGTCCAGCAGGGCGGGGTGGAGTCCGTACGCCGGTGCGTCGGCCGTCTCCGCCGGCAGGGCGACCTCGGCGAAGGTCTGGTCGCCCCGCCTCCACAGCGCCCGCAGCCCCCGGAAGACCGGGCCGTAGTCGAGGCCCTGATCGGCGAGCCGCTCGTAGTGGCCCTCCAGCGCGACCTGTTCGGCGTCCTGCGGCGGCCACACGTCCGCCCCGGGGCCCGGCGCCGGGCGGGTGTCCGGCGCCAGACCTCCGGGGGCGAGGTACCCCGTGGCGTGTTCGGTCCAGGGCTCGCCGGTGGCGCCTTCCGGCCGGGAGTGGACGGTGACGAAGCGCCGTCCGATGCCGTCCCCGGCCCCGACGCGGACCTGGAGCCGTACCGCGCCGTGCTCGGGAAGGGCCAAGGGCCGGGTGAGGGCCAGTTCCTCGACCTGGTCGCAGCCGGCCTCGTCGCCCGCCCGGAGCACGGCTTCCAGCAGGGCGGAGCCCGGCAGCGTGATCCGTCCGGCGACCGCGTGGTGCGCCAGCCACGGCTGGGCCCGGACGGAGAGCGTCCCGGTGCACAGCAGGCCGTCCCCGTCGGCGAGTTCGAGGCTCCCGCTGAGCAGGGGATGCCCGGTGGCGGCCGTGCCGCCGTCGGCCGGCCCGGCGGGCGGGGCCGGCCAGTGGCGTTCGTGCTGGAAGGCGTAGGTGGGCAGGTCGATCCGCCGGGCTCCCGTGCCGGCGAAGAAGACCTGCCAGTCGATCGGGACGCCTTCGGCGTACAGCAGGCCGAGCGCGGTGACGAGTGCGGCCTCCTCCGGGCGGTCCTTGCGCAGGGCGGGGACGACGGTCAGGGGCCGGGCGGCGTCGCCGCCGGCGCCGGTGTCCCCGAGGCTCTCCCTGGCCATCGCGGACAGGACGCTCCCGGGGCCCAGCTCCAGCAGCACGTCCACGTTCTCGCCCCGCAGTGCCCCGATGCCGTCGGCGAACCGCACGCTGTGGCGCACGTGCCGGACCCAGTAGTCGGGGGTGCGCAGTTCGGCGCCCGCGGGCCGGCCGGTGAGGTTGGACAGGACGGTCATGTCCGGCTCGTGGAAGGTGAGTGTCGCGACGACGCTGTGGAAGTCCGCGAGCATCGGTTCCATCAGCGGCGAGTGGAAGGCGTGGGAGACGGGCAGCCGGCTGATCCTGCGGCCCTGCCCGGCGAAGTGGGCGGCGATCTCCAGGGTGGTGCTCTCGTCGCCCGCGACCACCACGGACCGGGGTCCGTTGACCGCGGCGAGGGAGACCTCGTCCTCGCGGCCGTCGAGCAGGGGGCCCAGTTCGGCCTCGGTGGCCTCCACGGCCACCATGGCGCCGCCATCCGGCAGGGCCTGCATGAGCCCGGCGCGCGCGGCGACCAGGCGGCAGGCGTCGGCCAGGGTGAGGACCCCAGCGACGTGGGCCGCCGTGATCTCGCCGACCGAGTGGCCGCCCACCACGGCGGGGCGGACGCCGAGGGATTCCACCAGCCGGTACAGGGCCGTCTCGACGGCGAACAGCGCGGGCTGCGTCCACCCCGTGCTGTTCAGCGGGCCGGGGTCCTCGCCCCACAGGACGGCACGGAGCGGGCCGTCGAGGTGCTGGTCCAGCTCGTTCAGTACGGTGTCGAGCGCGCGGGCGAAGACCGGGAAGCGCCCGTACAGTTCCCGGCCCATGCCCAGGCGCTGGCTGCCCTGACCGGGGAACAGGACCGCGACGGTTCCGTCGCCGGCCTCCGAGCGGGCCGCCCCGGTCACCCGCTGCCCGTCCGCGAGCAGGACCGCCCGGTGCCGCAGCGCGGCCCGCCCGGTCGCCAGGGAGTAGCCGACGTCGAGGGCGTCGGGGGCGGGGTGGCGCGCCATGAAGCCGGTCAGCCGGTCCAGTTGGTCCGTCAGTGCCTGCTCGGTGCCGGCCGCGACCGGCCAGGGCACCACCGCGGGCACGACGGAGGGTTCGGGGGCGGGCGTCGCCGTCTCGTCGGGGGCCTGCTCCACGATGACGTGCGCGTTGGTGCCGCTGACGCCGAAGGATGACACCCCGGCCCGCCTCGGGCGGTCCTCGGGGTGCCAGGGCACCGGTTCGGTCAGCAGCTCGACGGCGCCGTCGTGCCAGTCCACCTCGCGGGTCCGCTTGTCGACGTGGAGGGTGCGCGGCATCAGTCCGTGCCGCAGGGCCATCACCGTCTTGATGAGGCCCGCCACCCCGGCCGCCGCCTGGGTGTGCCCGATGTTGGACTTGAGGGAGCCGAACCGCAGCGGGTTGCCGGGGGCCCGGTCCTGCCCGTACACGGCCTGCAGCGCGTGTGCCTCGATCGGGTCGCCGAGCCTCGTGCCCGTGCCGTGGGCCTCGACCAGGTCGATGTCGGCTCCGGTGAGTCCCGCGTCGGCCAGGGCCTGCCGGATCACCCGCTCCTGCGCCGGTCCGCTCGGGGAGGTGAGTCCGTTGGACGCGCCGTCCTGGTTGACGGCGCTGCCGCGGAGGACGGCGAGCACGGCGTGCCCGCGCGCCCGGGCGTCGGAAAGCCGTTCCAGTACGACCATGCCGACGCCCTCGGCCCAGGCGGTGCCGTCCGCCGCGTCGGAGAACGCCTTGCACCGCCCGTCGGGGGCCAGACCGCCCTGCCGGGAGTGGCCGACGAAGCCCGCGGGGGTGGACATGACCGTGGCGCCGCCCGCGACGGCCGTCGAGCATTCCCCCGCGCGCAGGGAGCGGGCCGCCCAGTGCAACGCGACCAGCGAGGAGGACGAGGTGGTGTCGACGGTGACCGCCGGGCCTTCGAGGCCGAGGGTGTAGGCGAGCCGCCCGGAGGCGACACCGGGCGAGAGGCCGGTCACGGCGTGGCCCGCCATGTCCTGCGGGGAGCGGTCGGCGACGAGGGCGTAGTCCTGCCCGTTGATGCCGACGAACACGCCCGTGCTGCTGCCGTTCAGGCTGTGCGGGTCGATGCCCGCGCGTTCGAACGCCTCCCACGCGGTTTCGAGCACCAGTCGCTGCTGGGGGTCCGTGGAGACCGCCTCGCGCGGGGACATGCCGAAGAACGCGGCGTCGAAGTCGGCGGCCCCGTACAGGAATCCGCCCTCGCGGGGCACACTGCGCCCCGGGCCGTCGCCGGCCAGGGCGTCCAGGTCCCAGCCGCGGTCCGCGGGGAAGCCGGAGATCGCGTCACGGCCCGTGAGGACCAGGTCCCACAGCTCCTCGGGGGAGCGCACGCCGCCCGGGTAGCGGCATGCCATCCCGACGACCACTACCGGGTCTTCGTCGGCTCCGATCGTCATGACGTCGCACGCTCCTGGGGAAAGGTGGGGCTACGGAACAGCTCTCCGTGCCGGATCGTATGGCGGCGGGCGCTGTACATTTCCCTAAGGAATTCGAGAGGCCCCGGCGGAAGACTAGGGATTCTCCGGAACGTGGTGTGAGACCAAGTAACTGCTCCGCTTCCACGCATGCGGGGCGGCCACCCGGCGACCCGCCGTGTGGGTACCTGTGGCGCGGGCCGTTGGGGCCGCCACTTCCGGAGGGTGTTGCCCATGGGCTCGATTCGGCGGCCTGTCCTGTTCGTCAGCTATGCCGAAAGCGGTCTTCTCAACCCACTGCTGGTGCTCGCCGAGGAATTGTCCCGTCGCGGCGTGGAGGACCTGTGGTTCGCGACCGACGAAAAGGCCCGCGCGGAAATCGGTGCGGCCTCGGTGAAGACACCGGTCGAGTTCGCGTCGCTGGGTGACGTGGTGCCGCAGATGTCGGCGGTCACCTGGGACGACGAGACCTACCGTGAGGTGACCCAGCGCTCGCGTTTCAAGGCGCACCGCGCGGTCATCAAGCACTCCTTCGCACCGGAGTCCCGGGTCGAGAAGTACCGGCGTCTCGAAGCGGTGGTCGAGGAGGTGCGGCCGGCTCTGATGGTCATCGAATCGATGTGTCAGTTCGGGTACGAGCTGGCGATCACGAAGGGCATTCCGTTCGTGCTCGGTGTGCCGTTCGTGCCGAGCAACGTCCTCACCTCGCATGTGCCGTTCGCCAAGTCGTACACGCCGAGCGGCTTCCCGGTGCCGCACTCCGGGCTGCCTCGGGACATGACGTACGCACAGCGGGCGGAGAACCAGCTGTTCCGGTTGCGGACGCTGGGCATGTTCATGAACTCCTCGATGCGCAAGGTGGTCGAGGAGGACAACCGGATCCGCACGGAGCTGGGGATCGCTCCCGAGGCGCGTCAGATGATGGCCAGGATCGACCACGCCGAGATGGTGCTCTGCTACTCGGTGCCCGAGCTGGACTACCCGTTCCCGATGCCGGAGAAGGTGCGCCTGGTCGGTGCCATGGTGCCGCCGCTTCCGCAGGCTCCGGACGACGGTGGTCTGTCCGAGTGGCTCGACGGCCAGAAGTCCGTGGTCTACATGGGCTTCGGCACGATCACCCGGCTGACCCGCGAGCAGGTCGGCGCGCTGGTGGAGGTGACCCGGCGGCTGGAGGGCGAGCGCTCCGTCCTGTGGAAGCTCCCCGCGGAGCAGCAGGAACTACTGCCCCCGCCGGAGCAGTTGCCGGACAATCTGCGGATCGAGGCGTGGGTACCTTCCCAACTGGACGTGCTGGCACACCCGAACGTCGACGTGTTCTTCACCCACGCGGGGGGCAACGGCTACCACGAGGGGCTGTACTTCGGAAAGCCGCTGGTCGTGCGCCCGCTCTGGGTCGACTGCGACGACCAGGCCGTGCGGGGCGAGGACTTCGGCGTCAGCCTGACGCTCGACCGGCCGGAGACCGTCGACCCCGACGACGTCCACGACAAGCTGACCCGGGTGCTGGGCAACAGCGCCTTCCGCAAGCGCGCGGAGTACTTCTCCTCTCTGCTGCGGGACGCGGGCGGCCGTGTCGCGGCGGCGGACCTGCTCCTCGGCCTGCCCGCCCTCGACGAAACCGGGCCGGTCATCCCGCCCGCGCCCTCCACCGCCGCTTCCGCCAACGACTGATCGAGGCATCGCATGTCATTCACCCAGCCCGTGTCCAAGCCCTGGCTCGGCGAGCGTGAGCTCGAATACGTGACGGACGCCGTCAGCGGCGGCTGGATCTCGTCACAGGGGCCCTACGTCCGCAAGTTCGAGGAGGCTTTCGCCGCCTACAACGGCTCCGCGTACGGCGTCGCGTGTTCGTCCGGCACGACGGCGCTCACGCTGGCGCTGCGGGCGCTCGGGGTCGGCCCCGGTGACGAGGTGATCGTCCCCGAGTTCACGATGATCGCCTCGGCGTGGGCGGTGACCTACACCGGCGCCACCCCCGTCTTCGTGGACTGCGGGGACGACCTCAACATCGATGTCGCGCTCATCGAGGAGAAGATCACCCCGCGCACCAAGGTGATCATGCCGGTGCACGTCTACGGCCGCCGCTGCGACATGGACCGGATCATGGATCTGGCCCACGAGTACAACCTGCGCGTCGTGGAGGACTCCGCGGAGGCGCACGGGGTCCGTCCGGTCGCCGACATCGCCTGCTTCTCCCTCTTCGCCAACAAGATCATCACTGCCGGCGAGGGAGGCGTCTGTCTGACCGACGACCCGCACCTCGCGGAGCAGATGGCGCACCTGCGAGCGATGGCGTTCACGAAGGACCACAGCTTCCTGCACAAGAAGCTGGCCTACAACTTCCGTATGACGAGCATGCAGGCGGCCGTCGCCCTGGCGCAGACCGAGCAGCTCGACGCCATCCTGGACAAGCGGCGGGAGATCGAGCGGCGCTACGACAAGGCGCTGAGCGGCATCGACGGGATCACCCTGATGCCGCCGCGCGACGTGCTGTGGATGTACGACCTGCGGGCCGAACGCCGCACCGAGCTGCGGGAGTTCCTCGCCGAGGACGGTATCGAGACCCGGCTCTTCTTCAAGCCCATGAGCCGGCAGCCCGGCTACCTCGACCCGCGGTGGCCCTCGCTGAACGCCAGCCGGTTCAGCGAGGACGGCTTCTACCTCCCGACCCACACCGGGCTCACCGAGGAGGATCAGGAGTTCGTCACCGACAGGATCCGCACGTTCTACGGCGCCTGAGCCGCGTCCGAACCCCAGGGAACTGAGAAGATGACTACTGTCGACAGGTGTCCGGTCGCCTTCCCGCTGCGGCGGCCCGGCCAGACCTTTCCGCCTCCGGAGTACCAGGGCTTCCGTGCGAGCACCGGGCTGGTGAGCACCACGCTGCCCTCCGGGGTGCCCGTGTGGCTGGTGACGCGGCACGAGGACGTACGCAAGGTGCTGACCGACCCCCGGATCAGCTCCAACCCCTCGCACCCCGGCTTCCCCCGGGCCGCGAAGACCGGCGGCGTGCCGTCCCAGGACGAGGTGCCCGGCTGGTTCGTGGCCCTGGACCCGCCGGAGCACGGGCGGTTCCGCAAGACGCTGATCCCCGAGTTCACCGTCCGCAAGGTGCGGGAGATGCGGCCGGCCATCCAGCAGATCGTGGACGAGCGCATCGACGCGATGCTCGCGGCGGGCGACACCGCGGACCTGATCGCGGACTTCGCGCTGTCCGTGCCGTCGCTGGTGATCTCCAGTCTGCTCGGGGTGCCCAACGCGGACCGGGACTTCTTCGAGACGAAGACCCGGGTACTGGTCACCCTCACGTCCACGGACGAGCAGCGGCAGGACGCGTCCAGGGCGCTGCTGCGCTATCTCAACCGGCTGATCGCCGTCAAGCGGAAGCGGCCGGGCGACGACCTGATCAGTCAGCTGCTGGCCGAGGGGTCGCTCAGCAAGCAGGAGCTGTCCGGTGTGGCGATGCTGCTGCTGATCGCCGGGCACGAGACGACGGCGAACAACATCGGGCTCGGTGTGGTCACCCTCCTCTCCCATCCGCAGTGGATCGGTGACGAACGGGCGGTGGAGGAGCTGCTGCGCTACTACTCGGTCGCGGATCTGGTCTGTTTCCGGGTCGCCGTCGAGGACGTGGAGATCGGCGGGCAGCTCATCAGGGCGGGCGAGGGGATCATCCCGCTGGTCGCCGCCGCCAACCACGACGGGACCGTCTTCGAGCGTCCCGACGAGTTCGACCCCAGCAGGTCCGCCCGGTCACACGTGGCGTTCGGCTACGGGGTGCACCAGTGCCTCGGGCAGAACCTGGTCAGGGTCGAGATGGACATCGCCTACCGGACGCTGTTCGAGCGGATCCCGACGCTGGAACTGGCCGTACCGGTCGAGGAACTTCCGCTCAAGTACGACGGGGTGCTGTACGGGCTGCACGCCCTGCCCGTCCGCTGGTAGCGGTAGCCATACGAGCCAGGGCGGCGGCAGGGCCGCGGGCCGATCGACGGAGGAATGATGGTGCGCATCAGCGTGGACACCGACCGCTGTGTGGGGGCCGGACAGTGCGTGCTGTCGGCTCCCGGCGTCTTCGACCAGGATGATCACGGGATCGTCCGGGTGCTGGGGGAGCCGGCGGACGAGACGGCCCTGGAGGACACACGGCAGGCGGAGCTCGTCTGCCCGGGACAGGCGATCACCGTCGACGAGGACTGAGGAGGATCGTACGGCGAAGGGCTCTGCCCCCACCGAGCGGTGGGGGCAGAGCCCTTCGCGATGCCGGGTGCTACCAGGTGACGGGCACCTCGGTGAGGCCTGCCGAGAGCTGCCCCCCGAGCACCTGCAGTTCCTCGACCGGGCGGGCGAGGCGCAGGGCGGGGAGCCGGGTGAAGAGCAGGGTGTACGCCGTCTGCAGCTGCATGCGCGCGAGCGGGGCGCCGATGCAGTGCCACATGCCGTGGCCGAACGTCAGGTGCGGGTTGGGCGAGCGGGTGATGTCGAAGACCTCGGGGTCGTCGAAGACCTGGGTGTCGAAGTTGGAGAGGGTGAAGTCGAGCAGGACCAGGTCCCCGAAGCGGATGGTGACCCCGCCGATCTCGACGTCCTCGGTGGCGTAGCGCGGCAGGACCGACCCGCCGGCCTTCGCGGACCGCAGGATCTCCTCCACCGCGTCGGCCATCAGCTTGCGGTCGCCCAGCGCCGCGTCCCGCTGCTCGGGGTGGAGTCCGAAGAGGATCACCCCGAGGTCGATGTGGCTGGCGACGGCTTCCAGCCCGGCGAACAGCACCCCCGCCGCGACGGGTCCGATGCGCTCGTTGGAGGGCTCCTTCACGCAGAGCCGCGAGATGACGTCGTCGCCGGGCTCGGCCCGCTTGCGGCCGGCCAGTTCCACGAGATAGCCGAAGAGGTCCTGCTGCCCGCCCTGGACGGTGTCCGGGTCGTCCAGGCCGCCCATCCGCGACAGCAGGGTGACGAGCAGGCCCCGGTCCTCGGGCGGTACGCCGATGAGCTCGCCCAGCACGGCCAGGGAGAACGGCAGGGAGAACCCACCGTGCAGGTCCGCGCCCGGCCCCCGGGCGGTGAAGCTATCCAGCACCGCCTCCGCGAGCGCTTCCACCTTCGGCATCATGTTGAGGACGCGCCGGGCCGAGAAGTTCGGGGTGAGCATGGCCCGGGTCTCGGTGTGCAGTTTCCGGGCCACGTCGGCGTCGTCGCTCACCAGCATGTCCAGGAAGGGGTTCTGGACATAGCGCGGGGCGTTCGCCGGGTCGGGGTGCGCGCGGGCCAGCCGGTCGTCGCGGAGCAGTTCCTTCAGCTCGGCGTGCCGGGTCACCAGCCACCCCTCGTCACCGGCGGGGGTACGGACCCGGCAGAGAGGGCTGCGGCTCTGGAGTTCGCGCAGCAGCGGACTCAGCCGCAGCACGGTCGGCGGCACTCCCTTGAGCGACGGCACCTCGTGGGACGTGGTCATGGCGTGGTTCTCCTCTGGACGGCGGTGCTTGCGTGCTGTTGTTCTCCGCGGCGTGCGAAGGGCGCGGCCGGGGCGGTCGGCGGTGCGTCGCCGACCGCCCCGGCGCGGGTGGGGAAACGGTCACGCCTCGGCGGCGGGCAGGCCGGCGAGCCACTCCTCGATCGTCCGTGCGGTCAGCGCGGAGTGTTCCTTGGCGAGGGAGAGGTGGTCGGCCTCGATCTCACGGATGTCGTCGGCGGGGACCCCCGCGGTGTCGAACAGGAAACCGTCCAGCGACTCCGTGCAGCGGACGAGCATCGTCGGCGCGGTGGTCGGCGCCGTCTCGATGTCGACCATCGCCATGAACCAGTGCGCCATCGCGGAGAGCCGGGCGCTGTTCAGCGTCACCGACGGCGAGTCGATGTCAGCCAGGTAGTAACGCGTGGTCCTGTCGAGGTCCTTGCCCTCCCCCGGCTGGTAGCGGATGCTCGCGGTGTCCAGCAGGATCACCGCGTCGGGCTTGACGCCCCAGGTCTCCTCCAGGACGCCAGCGGCGAGATAGGCCAGTGAGCCGCCCGTCGAGTGCCCCACCAGGACGAAGGGCTCGCCGTCGCTGGCGTGCAGGGCGCTCTCGGCCACGATCCGTGCCGCGGCCTCGCTGGTGGCGGGCAGCAGTTCGCCGGGCGCGAAGCCCATCAGGGGAAGCGCGCAGACCTGCCGCCGGCCGCGGAAGTGGGCCGCGATGCGGGCGTACTGATGGACGCCGCCGGTGGCGCCGGGAGCGCTGACGAAGATCAGCCGGGGCGCGGCGGGGCCGTCCGCGAGGACGACGGGCTGCGACAGCTCCTCCAGGTCGGCGGGGGTGTCGAAGGTCGGCCGGGTGTTGGCGACCGCCTTCAGCATGCGCATGCCCTCGACCATCTTCCCGGACCGTACCGCCGCGTAGAACAGCCCCTCCAGCGTCTCCTGTGTGCTCACCGTCCGGCTCTCGTGGGCGGGGCCCGAGGAGGCGGCGGCGCCCGCGGGGCCCGCGGCCAGTTGCCCGGCCAGCTCGGCGTGGAGCATCCGGGCGAGCTTCACGGGCGTCGCGCTGTCGAAGACGACGGAAGTCGGCAGCCGCAGTCCGAGCGCCTCGCCGAGCTGGTTGCGCAGCCCGACGGAGACCAGCGAGTCGAATCCCAGTTCCAGGAAGCCCTTCTCGGGGTCGACCCCACTGGGGTCCGGGTGGCCGAGGAGCGCCGCGGAGTAGCCCACCACCAGCTCGGTGAGGAGCCTCTCCTGCTCGGCCGCGCCGAGGTGGCGCAGCCGCTCCCGCAGCGTGACGGGCGAGCGCTCGGCCGCGGCGGCGGACCGGCGGGTGCGCGGCACGAGTTCCCGCCAGAGCGCCGGCAGGGCCTGCTGTTCCCGGAGCCCGGCGACGTTGACGCGGGCGGGGGCCACCGTGGCGCGGTTCAGGACGAGCGCGGCGTCGAGGAGCGCGTGGCCCTGGCCGAGGTCCAGGGACGGCAGGCCGCCCCGCGCCACCCGCTCCAGATCGGCGGCGCTCACGTGGCTGGTCATGCCGCTGCCCCGGCCCCAGGGGCCCCAGGCCAGGGAGATGGCGGGCAGGCCCTGGTCCCTGCGGTGCTGGGCGAGCGCGTCCAGATAGGTGTTGGCCGCGGCGTAGTTGCCCTGTCCGGGGCTGCCCAGCACGCCGGAGACCGAGGAGTACAGGACGAACGCGGCGAGATCGAGGCCGCGGGTCGCCTCGTGCAGGTTCCACGCGGCGTCCACCTTCGGCCGGAAGACGCGGTCCAGCAGGTGGGGCGTCAGTGAGGCGGTCATCGCGTCGCCGAGGACGCCCGCGGTGTGGACGACGGCGGTCAGCGGGTGCGCGTCCGGCACACCGGCCAGCAGGGCGGCCACCGCGTCCCGGTCGGCCAGGTCGCAGGAGACCACGGTGGCCTCGGCGCCCGACTCGGCGAGGGAGGCGACCAGTTCGTCCGCGCCGGGCGCGTCGGGTCCGCTGCGACTGGCCAGCAGGAGGCGCCGTACGCCGTGTCCGGCGGCGAGGTGGCGGGCGAGCTCGCTGCCGAGTCCGCCGGTTCCGCCGGTGATCAGCACGGTGCCCTCCGGGTCCCAGGCACGGGCCGTCGTGCCGGACGGGGAAGCCTCACCGGTCTCGGGGAGCCGGGTGAGGCGTCCCGCCCTGACGGTGTGCTCGCGCACCACCAGTTGCTGTTCGTCGAGGGACAGCAGCCCGGGGAGCACACCGGCCGAGAGGAACGTGTCGTCCATGTCGACCAGCAGGAAGCTGCCGGGGTTCTCGGTCTGCGCCGAGCGCACGAGGCCCCAGACGGCCGCGGCCGCCGCGTCGTGCATCCGTTCGCCGTCGGCGGCCACGGCCCCGCGGGTCACGAAGACCAGCCGCGACTGCGCGAGTGAGGGCTCGCTCAGCCATTCCTGGAGGAGACCGAGCACCTGAGAGGTGAGGGCGCGCACCGCATCCGGTCCCGGCAGGGCCCGGTCGCCGACCACCGGTACGAGGAAGACGTCGGGGGCGACACCGCTGTCACCGACCGCGCCGGTAAGGGATTCCGCGTAGGCGCTGACGGTCTCGTCGGCGCGGTGCATCGCGTAGCCGAGGTCGAGTTCGTCGGTGCCGACGACCGCCCAGCGAGTGCCGGTGGGCGCCGCCGGTGTGGCGACGGGCACCCAGTCGAGCGTGAGGAGCGAGCCGTCCTTGGCCCCTCCCGTCGCGGTCGCGGCCGGGGTCCGCCCTTCACCGGTGTGCGGGCCCAGGACCAGGGAGTCGACGGTGAGCACCGGGGCGCCCGTCGTGTCGACGGCGCTCAGCGCCACCTCACGGGGGCCCGTGGCGGTGATCCGCACGCGCAGGGCGGAGGCCGCGACGGCGTGCAGGGCCAGCCCCCGCCAGGCGACCGGGGCGACGGCGGTGCCGGCGTCGTCGAGCAGACCCGCGGCGCGGACCGCGGCGTCCAGCAGCGCGGGGTGGATCCCGTACGCGTCGGCGTCCTCGACCCGGGCGGGCAGCTCCACGTCCGCGAAGATCTCGCCCTCGCCGATCCAGCTGCCCGTGAGCCCCCGGAACACGGGCCCGTAGGTCATGCCGGCCGCGCCGAGCCGCTCGTGCAGGGCGTCCACGGCGGCGGGCTCGGCGGCGTGCGGGGGCCACACGGAGGTGTCGAACGCGGCGATGCCGCGGGCGGGTTCGCCCGGGGCCAGGGTGCCGCGGGCGTGTGCCGTCCACGGCGCCGTGTCGCCGTCGGCGGGGCGGGAGTGGACGGTCACCGCGCGGTGGCCCCGTTCGTCCTGCGCCCCCACCCTGACCTGCACGGTGAGCGCGTCGCGCTCGGCGAGCAGCAGCGGGGCGAGCAGCGTGAGTTCCTCCACACGGTCCGCTCCGGCCTGGTCGCCGGCCCGGATCGCCAGCTCCGCGAGGGCGGTGCCCGGCAGGAGGATCCGGCCGTCGGCACGGTGGTCGGCGAGCCACGGGTGCGACTGCGCGGACAGCCTGCCGGTCAGGACGGTCTCGTCGGACTCCGCGATGGTGACCGCGGCGCCGAGCAGCGGGTGCCCGGCGGCCGTCAGACCGAGGCCGGAGGCGTCGGCGGGGACGGCGCGGACCGTGGGCCAGTAGCGGCGGCGCTGGAAGGCGTAGGTGGGCAGGTCCACCCGGCGTGCTCCGGTGCCGGCGAAGAACTGGGCCCAGTCGACCGCGATCCCGCGCGTGTGGAGCCCGGCGAGCGCGGTGACCGCGGAGGTCTCCTCCGGGTGCTCGGACCGCAGGAGGGGCAGGGCGGCCACGGCCGGGTCCTCGGCGGACTCCGGTACGAGGGCACAGAGCACCGCGTCGGGGCCGAGCTCCAGGAAGGTGCGGACGCCGCGTCCGGCGAGCGTCCGTACTCCGTCGCCGAAGCGGACGGGCCGGCGGACGTGGCGGACCCAGTAGTCGGGGTCGGCGAGTTCGCCGGGGGCGGCCGGCTCTCCGGTCAGGTTGGAGATCACGGGCACGGACATCTCACCGAACGTCAGCGACGCGGCGACGTCCCGGAAGTCGTCGAGCATGGGTTCCATCAGCGGGGAGTGGAACGCGTGGCTGACCGACAGCCGGGTGGTTTTACGCCCTTCGGCGGACAGCCGGTCCGCGAGGGCGAGGACGGCGGCCTCGTCGCCGGAGACGACGACGGAGTCCGGGCCGTTGACCGCGGCGAGGGACACGCCGTCGCCGAGCAGCGGTGCGACCTCGTCCTCGGTGGCCCGGACGGCGACCATCGCACCGCCCGCGGGGAGGGCCCGCATCAGCCGGGCCCGCGCGGCGACCAGCCGGCAGGCGTCCTCCAGCGGGAGCACCCCCGCCGCGTGGGCGGCCGTGATCTCGCCGACCGAGTGCCCGGCGAGGAAGTCGGGGGTGACGCCCCAGGAGCGCACCAGCGCGTACAGCGCGGTCTCGACGGCGAACAGGGCGGGCTGGGTGAAGCCCGTGTCGTCGAGCGCGCCGGGGTCCTGCCCCCACATGACCTCGCGCAGCGGCCGGTCCAGTTCGTGGTCCATCCGGGCCAGTACGGTGTCCAGCGCGTCGGCGAAGACGGGGAAGCGCCCGTACAGCTCCCGGCCGGCCCCCAGGCGCTGGGAGCCCTGGCCGGAGAACAGTACGGCGAGGCCGCCCCTGGCGGACGTTCCGCGGGCGGCCTCGGTCAGCTCGCCGCCCTCTCCCGCCAGGAGCACGGCGCGGTGCTCGAAGGCGGAGCGTGTGGTGGCGAGCGAGAAGCCCACGTCCAGCGGTGCGCGGCCAGGCGCTTGGGCCAGGGAGCGTACGGCGTTCAGCTGGGCGTCGAGCGCGGCCTCGCCACGGCCGGAGACAGGCCAGGGGACGATCCGGGGCACGGTCTTCGGGTCGGGGGCCGGTGCCGGGTCGTCGCTCTCCCCGGCAGGCGGCGCCTGTTCGATGATGACATGCGCGTTGGTTCCGCTGATGCCGAAGGAGGACACGCCGGCCCGCCGCACCCGCTCTCCGGCCGGCCACGCCACCTCCTCGGTGAGCAGCCGTACGTCCCCGGCCGACCAGTCGACGTGCGAGGACGGTGCGTCCACGTGCAGCGTCCTGGGCAGCACTTCCGCGCGGAGCGCGAGCACCATCTTCATGACGCCCGCGACCCCCGCCGCCGCCTGGGTGTGCCCGATGTTCGACTTGACGGCGCCGAGCCACAGCGGGCGGTCCGGCGCCCGGTCCTGGCCGTAGGCGGCCAGCAGGGCGCCCGCCTCGATGGGGTCGCCCAGGGTGGTGCCCGTACCGTGCGCCTCGACGGCGTCCACGTCGGCCGGGGAGAGACCGGCGCCGGCCAGGGCCTGGCGGATCACCCGTTGCTGGGAGGGGCCGTTGGGGGCACTCAGCCCGTTGGAGGCGCCGTCCTGGTTGACGGCGCTGCCGCGGAGTACGGCGAGGACGGGGTGCCCGTTGCGGCGGGCGTCGGACAGCCGTTCCACGACGATCACGCCCGCGCCCTCGGACCAGGCGGTGCCGTCGGCCGAGTCGGAGAACGCCTTGCAGCGTCCGTCGGCGGCGAGACCGCCCTGGACGCTGAACCCGGCGAAGCTGGAGGAGGTCGCCATCACCGTCACACCGCCGGCCAGGGCGAGCGTGCATTCGCCGTTGCGCACGGCCTGCGCGGCGAGGTGGAGGGTCACCAGGGAGGAGGAGCACGCGGTGTCGAGCGTCACCGCCGGGCCCTCGAGGCCGAGCACGAACGACAGCCGTCCCGACAGGACGCTCGCCGCGAGTCCGTTGCCCGCGTACCCGCCCATGTCGTCGCCCGAGGCGAGCACCAGGTGGGCGTAGTCCTGGGAGTTGGTGCCGACGAAGACGCCGGTCCTGCTGCCGCGCAGTGTCCCGGGGTCGATGCCCGAACGCTCGACGGCCTCCCAGGCCACCTCCAGCAGCAGCCGCTGCTGCGGGTCCATGGCCAGGGCCTCACGGGGCGAGATGTCGAAGAAGGCGGGGTCGAAGTCCGGCGCCTCGTGGACGAAGCCGCCCTCCAGCGTGGCGCTGCGCCCCTCCCCGTCGCCGGCGAGGGTCTCCAGGTCCCAGCCGCGGTCCTCGGGGAAGCCGGAGATCGCGCTCCGTCCCGAGGAGAGCAGCTCCCAGAAGTCCTTCGGGGAACGGACGCCGCCGGGGAACCTGCACCCCATTCCGACGATCGCCACGGGTTCGTGGCGGCCCGCTTCGGCCTCTTCGAGCCGTTTGCGGGTCTGGTGCAGGTCCGTGGTGACCCACTTCAGGTATTCGACGAGTTTCTCTTGGTCCGGCATCGTCCGTGAACCTTCCTCAGATTTAGCGCTAGCGAGGGGAGTTGTGCCCCTGTCAGGAATCCGCCGACCGGCCGAGTTCGTTGTCGATGAACGCGAGGATCTCTTCGGCGCTCGCGGCCTCGATCCGTTCGGTGACGACCGGTTTGCCTGTCTGCGGGGCGGGCCCCTCCCACCGGGCGAGCAGGTGGCGCAGCCGTCCGGCGACGCCGGTCCTGGTGACCTCGTCGACCCCGCCCCCGGTGAGCGCGGCCTCCAGTCGGTCGAGCGCGGCCAGCGGGGAGGCGCCCGTGCCGGGGGCTTCCGTGACGAACAGTGCGGACGCGAGGTGCCGGGCGACGGCGACCGGGGTGGGGTGGTCGAACACCAGGGTCGTGGCCAGGCGTACGCCGGTGGAGGCGGCGAGCCTGGTGCGCAGCTCCACGGCCATGAGCGAGTCGAAGCCCAGCTTGCTGAAGTCCCGGCCGGCCTCGACGGCGTCCGGGCCGCTGTGCCCGAGGACGGCGGCGGTGTCGGCGCGCACCAGCTCGACCAGGGCCGTCTCCCGCTCCTGGGCGTCCAGCCCTTCCAGGCGCCCGGTCAGAGAGGCCGCGCGGTTCCGGGCCGCGGCGGTGCGGCGGGCGGCCGGCACCAGTCCGCGCAGGATCGCGGGGCCGGCGGCGGTCGGGCCCGCCCCGGTGCCGGGCCTCACGGGCACGACGAGCGCGTCGTCCCGTGCCGTCGCGGCGTCGAACAGGGCGAGGCCCTGTTCGGCCGACAGAGTGGCCTGGTCGGAGCGGTGTATGCGCCGCTGGTCGGCATCGCTCAGGGTGCTGGTCATCCCGCTGTCCTGTGCCCACGGGCCCCAGGCGAGGGACACGGCGGGCAGGCCGAGGGCCGCACGGTGGGCGGCCAGCGCGTCCAGGAACACGTTGGAGGCGGCGTAGTTGCCCTGGCCCGGTCCGCCGATCACTCCGGCGACCGAGGAGTAGAGGACGAAGGCCGCCAGGTCGTGACCGGCGCCCCGGAGCGCCTCGTGCAGCCACCAGGCGGCGTCCGCCTTGGAGCGCAGGGACCGGTCGAGGAGTTCGGGGGTCAGGGTTCCGATCGTGGCGTCGGCCAGCACGCCCGCCGTGTGCACCACGGCGGTCAGCGGGTGCTCCGCGGGCACGGCGGCCAGCAGGGCTCCGAGCGCCGACCGGTCGGACACGTCGCAGGCGGTGATGGTCACCTCGGCCCCGAGACCGGCCAGTTCGGCCCGCAGTTCCCCGGCTCCGGGGGCGTCGGGGCCCCGTCGGCCGACGAGCAGCAGGTGCTTCATGCCGTGCGCGGTCACCAGATGCCTGGCGAGGAGGCTGCCGAGTCCGCCGGTGCCGCCCGTGATGAGCACCGTGCCGTCGCGGTCCCAGGCCCGGTCCGCTTGCGGTGCGGCGTCCCTCTCGGGCTCGGGCAGGGGCGCCAGCCGTGCCACCCGTACCATCCCCTCGCGCAGGGCCGCCTGGGACTCGCCGGCCTCCAGCAGTCCGGGGAGGGCCGCGAGGGCCGTGCCGGAACCGGACGCGTCGAGGTCCAGGAGGAAGAAGCTGCCGGGCTCCTCCAGTTGGGCGGAGCGGACCAGTCCCCAGACGGGGGCGGCGCCGAGGTCGGTCACGTCCTCGCCGCCGACGGCGACCGCGCCGCGGGTCACGAACACGAGCGTCGCTTCCTGCGTCCGCCGGTCGGCCGACCAGGTGCGGAGCAGGTCGAGCGCGGCGACGGTCGAGGTCCGCAGCGCGTCCGGGATGTCGCCGTCTCCGGCGACCGGAGCCAGGACGACGTCCGGGAACGGGCCGTCGGCGTCCAGGAGCGCGGCCAGCGACCCGGCGTGCGCGACGGGAGCGCCGCCCAGCCCGTCGGCCAGGCCGTCCGGGTCCGCGCCCAGAACCGCCCAGCGCAGACCGGCGGGGGACGCGGGCCGCGCCGAGGCGGGTACGGCCTCCCAGGCGACTGTGAGCAGCGGGACGACGGCCTCGTCCACCGGGGCGGCCGTCACCTGACGCAGCGTCATGGAGCGTACGGACAGCACCGCGTCGCCGTTCGTGTCGACGGCTTCCAGCGCCACGGTGTCCTCCCCGAGGGGTGTCAGCCGTACCCGCAGGGCCGTGGCGGCCGCCGCGTGCAGGGTCAGTCCGTGCCAGTCGCCCACGTCGCCCACACCGCCCGTGTCGCCGTCGAGCAGTCCCGCCGCTCGGACCGCCGTGTCCAGGAGGGTGGGGTGCAGCGTGAACGCGCCGTCCCGCTCCGCCTCCTCGGGGAGGGCGATCTCCGCGAACACGGCGCCCCCCAGCCGCCAGGCGTCCGCGCCGTCCTCGTCGGACAGGACGGGTTCGGCGCCCGCGGGCGGCCACACGGAGGTGTCGAACGTCGACCCGGGTGAGCCCGTCTCCGCACCGGCGGCCAGGGCCCCGGTGGCGTGCCGGGTCCAGGGCAGGTCCGCCGCGCCCTCGGGGCGGGCGTAGACGTCCAGGGAGCGGCGGCCGGCCTCGTCGGCGGCGCCCACCCGTACCTGGATGCGGACCGCGCCCCGGTCGGGCACGGGCAACGCCTTCTCCAGGACCAGTTCCTCCACGCTCCCGCAGCCCGCCTCGTCGCCGGCGCGTACCGCCAGCTCGGCGAAGGCGGCGGCGGGAAGCGTCACGGTCCTGTCCGGGGCCCGGTGGGCCTCCAGCCAGGGCAGCGCCTGGAGCGAGAGCCGACCCGTCAGGACCACGTCGTCGGATCCCGCCATCGTCGTCGCCGCGCTCAGCAGCGGGTGCCCGGCGGACACCAGGCCGAGGCCGGAGGCGTCTTCGGCCGTGCCCGCCGCCGCCCGCGGCCAGTAGCGCTCGCGCTGGAAGGCATACGTCGGCAGCTCGATCCGGCGTGCGCCGACGCCCGCCAGGACGGCGGTCCAGTCGGCCGGCGCACCGTGCGCGTACAGCTGGGCCAGCGCGGTGACGGCGGTCAGTTCCTCCGGCCTGTCCTTGCGCAGGAGCGGCACCACCACGGCGTCGGCCGGGACGGAGCCGCTGACCATGGCGGACAGCACCCCGTCCGGGCCCAGTTCGAGGAAGCGGCCCACGCCGTGGTCGACGAGGGTGCGTACGCCGTCGGCGAAGCGGACCGCCTCGCGGACGTGCCGCACCCAGTAGTCGGCGGAGCGCATCTCCCCGTCCTCGGCCACCCGGCCCGTCATGTTCGAGACGACCGGCAGGTGCGGCGCGTGGTACGTGAGCTTCTCGGCCACTTCGCGGAACGCGTCCAGCATCGGCTCCATCAGGGGCGAGTGGAACGCGTGGCTCACCGAAAGCCGGCTCGTCCTGCGTCCGCCGGCCGCCAGACGCTCGACCGCCTCCGCCACCCGGTCCGCGTCGCCGGAGATCACCACCGAGGTGGGCCCGTTGACCGCGGCGATCGCCAGCCGGTCGCCGAGCAGCGGCCGGACCTCGTCCTCGTCGGCCTCCACGGCCGCCATGGCGCCGCCCTCGGGCAGCGCGCCCATCAGCCGGGCCCGCGCGAGCACCAGCCGGGCCGCGTCCTGAAGGGAGAACACCCCGGCCACGTGCGCGGCGGATATCTCACCGACCGAGTGTCCTGCCACGAAGTCCGGGGTGAGACCCCATGACTCGACCAGCCGGAACAGGGCGACCTCGACGGCGAAAAGAGCGGGCTGGGTGTACGCCGTGCGGTTCAGCACCTCGGCGTCCTCGCCCCAGATGACGTCGCGCAGGGGGCGGTCCGTCCCGGTGTCCAGGTGGGCCAGTACGGAGTCGAGGGCGTCGGCGAAGACCGGGAACCGTGCGTACAGCTCCCGGCCGGCTCCGAGCCGCTGGCTGCCCTGTCCGGAGAAGAGGACGGCCGTCGCCCGTTCCGTCACCGCTCCCCTGGCGGCCGGCCGCGCGGGCGCCTCGGCGCCGTCGCCCGGTGCGAGCAGGACGGCCCGGTGCTCGAAGGCGGACCGGCTCTCGATCAGCGACAGCCCGACGTCGGCCGGCAAGAGCCCGGGGCGTTCCGCGACGAAGGACCGCAACCGGTCCAGCTGGGCGTCGAGCGCGGCTTCCGTCCTGGCCGACACGAGCCAGGGCACGATCGCGGGCACCACCGCGGGGGCGGCCTCGGGAGCCTCCTCGGCGGCCTCGGTCTCCGGCGCCTGCTCCAGGATCACGTGGGCGTTCGTCCCGCTGATACCGAAGGACGACACACCGGCCCTGCGGGCGCGCCCGGTCTCGGGCCACGTACGCGGCTCGGTCAGCAGCTCGACCGCTCCGGAGGACCAGTTGACCCGGGTTGAGGGCTCGCTGACGTGCAGGGTCCGGGGCAGGGTGCCGTGCCGGAGCGCGAGAACCGTCTTGAGGACGCCCGAGACGCCGGCGGCGGCCTGGGTGTGGCCGAGGTTGGACTTCACCGAGCCGAGCAGCAGGGGCCGCTCGGGGTCCCGGTCGCGGCCGTAGGCGGCGAGCAGGGCCCCGGCTTCGATGGGGTCGCCCAGAACGGTTCCGGTGCCGTGCGCCTCGACGGCGTCCACGTCGGCGGGGGTGAGGCCGCCGCTGGCGAGCGCCTGGCGGATCACCCGCTGCTGGGAGGGGCCGTTGGGGGCGGTGAGCCCGTTCGACGCGCCGTCCTGGTTGACGGCGGAGCCACGCAGCACCGCGAGGACCTCGTGGCCGTTGCGCCGGGCGTCGGAGAGCCGTTCGACGACGATCAGGCCGACGCCCTCGGACCAGCCGGTGCCGTCGGCGGATTCGGAGAAGGCCTTGCAGCGCCCGTCGGGGGCGAGCCCGCCCTGACGGGTGAACCCGGCGAAGCTCGTGGCGGTGGACATCACGGTGACGCCGCCGACCAGTGCCAGGGAGCACTCGTCCGCGCGGAGCGCCTGGGCGGCCCAGTGCAGGGCGACCAGGGAGGAGGAGCAGGCCGTGTCCACGGTGACGGCGGGGCCCTCGAAGCCGAAGGCGTAGGAGATCCTGCCGGAGATGACGCTGGCGGCGAGTCCCGTGCCGGCGTGGCCTTCGACGTCCTCGTCGGTGCGGAGGATCAGACCGGCGTAGTCCTGGCCGTTCGTACCGACGAAGACCCCGGTCCGGCTGCCGCGGAGCGTGGTCGGGTCGGTCCCGGTGCGTTCGAACGCCTCCCACGCGGTTTCCAGCAGCAGTCGCTGCTGGGGGTCCATGGCGAGGGCCTCACGCGGGGAGATGCCGAAGAAGCCCGGGTCGAAGTCGGCGGCCTCGTAGAGGAATCCGCCTTCGTGCGTCACGCTGCGGCCCTGCCCGGCGCCGGCGAGCACGTCGAGGTCCCAGCCCCGGTCCGTGGGAAACGCGTCGATGCCGTCGCGGCCGTCCGTGAGCATCTGCCACAGGTCCTCCGGCGATCGCACCCCGCCGGGGAAGCGGCAGGCCATGCCGACGATGACGACCGGGTCGTCGGTGACCGCGGTGGTGGCGGGGACGGCGGCGGCCGACCCGTCGTGCTCCTCTCCGGGGACGCCGACGCCGTCGATTTCCGCGAGGATCTCCGCGAGGAGGTGGCGTGCCAGCGCCTGCGGGTTCGGGTAGTCGAACACGAGGCTCGCCGGGAGCTCCAGGCCGGTGAGCTCCGTCAGCCGGCTGCTGAGTTCGACAGCGGTCAGCGAATCGAAGCCGAGGTCGCGGAAGGCCTTGTCGCCCTTGATCGCGTCGGCGTCGGCGTGCCCGAGTACGGCGGCCGCCCGGGCACGGACGGCGGCCAGCAGTACGGCGGTCCGCTCGGATTCGGCGGCTCCCCGCAGGCGCTCCCGCAGTTCGGCGGCGGCCGATGAGGACGTGTTCCGCCTCTCGCGCAGGGCTGCCATGGCCCTGCGGGCCTCGGGCAGGTCGGACAGCAGCGGGCTGGGTCGCGGCGTGAGCAGGGCGTGGAGCAGGTCCGGTTGGCTGAGGTCGGCGAGGACGACGGTGGGCTCGGGTTCCACAACGGTGCGCAGGAGTGCGGAGACGGCCAGTGCGGGATCGAGCAACCGGGAGGTACGTCCGTTCCGCGTCGCGCGCTCGGCCATGCCGCCGCCGCTCCAGGCGCCCCAGGCGATCGAGGTCCCGGGCAGACCGAGGTGCCGGCGTCGCTCGGCGAGCGCGTCGAGGACCGCGTTGGCAGCCGCGTAGTTGGCCTGCCCCGGGTTGCCGACCGCACCGGCGACCGAGGAGAACAGGGCGAAGACCGAGAGATCGAGGTCCCGGGTCAGTTCGTCGAGCAGGAGGGCGGAGGCGACCTTCGAGCGGAAGACCGCATCGAAACGGTCGGCCGTCAGCCCGGCCAGCGCCCCGTCGTCGAGTACGCCGGCCGTGTGCACCACACCGGTCAGCGGACGGTCCTCGGGCAGGGCGGCGAGTACCTGTGCCAGCTGGTCCCGGTCGGCCGCGTCGCACGCGGTGAGCGTGACCTGGGCGCCGAGGGCGGTGAGCTCGGCGCGCAGTTCCCCGGCGCCAGGGGCGGCGGGGCCACGACGGCTGAGGAGGACGAGGTGTTCCGCTCCCTCGTTCGCCAGACGGCGTGCGACATGAGCACCCAGTGCGCCGGTTCCGCCGGTGATGAGCACCGTGCCGGTGGGCTGCCACCTGTCCTCGGCCGCCACCGTGCTCTCCGCGGCGGGCGCGGCGACCATCCTGCGGCCGAACACGCCCGAGGCGCGGACCGCCATCTGGTCCTCCGCGTCGTCGCCGCCCTGTCCGGCCAGTACGGCGACGAAGCGCCGTACGGACCGTTCGTCCAGCTCTTCGGGCAGGTCGACGAGGCCGCCCCACCGCCGGGGGTGTTCGAGCGCCGCGACCCTCCCGAGCCCCCATACGGCGGCCTGGGCGGGACGGGCCGGCTCATCGGAGCGGCCGGTGGAGACGGCGCCACGGGTGACGGTCCACAGGGGGGCCGTGATCCCGGCCTCACCGAGGGCCCGGAGGAGGTCGGCGGTGGCGGTGAGACCCGCCGGGACCGCTGCGGGGCCGGCCGACTCGTCCAGGGCGAGGAGCGACAGCACGCCGGTGAATCCGGCGGGGGCGGCCTCGGTGAGACGGGCGGCGAGGGTGCCGGGGACGGTGTCCACACGCACGGCGGCCGGGCCGAGTGCGCTGATCAGCGCGTGCACCCACGTGTCGGCGGTGCCCTTGGGGGGTGCCAGCACCAGCCACGAGCCGGGCAGGGTGCCTGCGGCGCCGCTGACGGTCAGCGGCTTCCAGGTCTGCCGGTAACGCCACGCTTCCATGGCCGAGCGGGTCTTGTGCCGGGTGCGCCAGGAGGACAGGGCGGGCAGCACGGCTCCGAGCGACTCGCCGTCCACGTCCAGGTCCGCCGCGAGCGACTGAAGGTCCTCGCGTTCGACGGCGGCCCAGAACTCCGCGTCGACCGGGTCGCCCCCGTCGGCGGGCGCCGCTGTGACCACCTCGGGCCAGAACCTCTCCCGCTGGAACGCGTACGTCGGCAGGTCGGCCGGCCGGGCGCCCGTGCCGGCGAAGGCAGGTGTCCAGTCGACGACGGCTCCCGCCGCGTGCAAACGGGCGAGGGCGGTCAGGAAGGCCGCTTCCTCGTCCCACCCCTTGCGCAGCACGGGTGCCACCACCGATGAGGCGGGCAGCGTTTCGCGTGCCATCGCGGAGAGCACTCCGTCGGGGCCGAGTTCCAGGAACGTGGTCGCGCCGCGGGCGGCGAGGGTGCTCATCCCGTCGGCGAAGCGGACGGCCTCACGGACGTGCCGCACCCAGTACCGCGCCGAACACAGCTCGTCCGCCGAAGCCACCAGACCCGTCAGGTTCGAGACGACCGGGATGCCCGGCGCCCCGTACGACAGCCCCTGCGCGACGGTACGGAACTCCTCCAGCATCGGGTCCATCAGCGGTGAGTGGAACGCGTGCGAGACCCGCAGACGTGTCGTCCTCCGGCCCAGCTCCTCCAGCCGGGCGGCCACCTCCAGCACGGCGTCCTCATCACCGGACACCACCACCGACGCCGGCCCGTTGACCGCGGCGACCGACACCCCGGCGGAGAGCAGCGGGAGTACCTCGTCCTCGGTGGCCTGGACGGCGATCATGGCGCCGCCGTCCGGCAGCGCCTGCATGAGCCGCGCCCGCGCCGCC
>NZ_JBEXSI010000078.1:0-26317 GCF_040613515.1 Streptomyces sp. NPDC006261 | reverse complement strand
GCCCTGGAGAGCGGTACTCGGGTGTTCTTCGCTGACCCCCACTCGCCCTGGCAACGACCGACGAACGAGAACACCAACGGGCTCCTGCGACAGTACTTCCCGAAAGGCTACAGACCTCTCTCGGTGGTCCGCCGAAGATCTCGAAGCCGTCGCATATGCACTCAACAATCGCCCCCGCAAGATCCTCGGCTGGAAGACCCCCGCCGAAGTCTTTGAAGAGCAACCACGCTCACTACAACAACCCGGTGTTGCATCGACCGGTTGAACTCGCCGAGTACACATCCACGCAATTTCAGGTATCGAATAGCGGAGTTGGGGCTGCGGCAGAGTTGCGGACGCACCGGATCATGTTTCGACAACGCCGCGGCGGAGAGTTTCTGGGCCCTGCTCAAGGAAGAGATCGGAACCCGGACCTGGCCCGACCGGGCCACCGCCCGCGCGGAGGTCTTCACCTTCATCGAGACCTTCTACGACCGCCGCCGCCTACGCAAGCACAAGATCTTCGGCTACCTCACCCCGGCCGAGACCAGGCAGCGGCATCAACACACCCTCGCGGCATAACGAACGAGTGTCCGAGATCACGGGGAAACTTCAGCCCGCAAGCTGGCCCTTCAGCTGGAGCAGGAGAACACGGCCCGTCAGGCCGAGCAGGACAAGGCCGCGGCTTTCGCCGCCTACCTCGACCGGGAGACTCAGGAGCGTGCCGAGGTAGAAGCCGCTGAGGAGCGGCGTGCGGAGCTGGAACGTGCGGCCCGGCGTCGGTCCGAGGAGAAGGAGACCGCCCGAATCCGGGCGGAGCTCACCGAGCAGTACCCGGAACTCGCCGCAGTATCGGGCTCGGTCATCGAGATCCAGGAGGCCCAGGAACGTACCCCTGCACCGTTCTGAGCGCTGATCACTGCCCTGTATGACCCTCACGGTATCCGGGCGGTGATCGGCGCCCATGGGCCCGCCTCTCGATCTTCCTGTTGCCTCGGGACGGGCGCGTCCGGAGCGCCGCCGAATCCGATCAGCCGACGGGCTCCTGCCCTCGGTCCGGCCCGCTGGGTCCGGAGGACCGGTGCTTCTCCCGCCCGGCTCCATGATCGCGTGGTGGCGGCCTCAACAGGCCGGTTTCGTAGCCGCGGGCGACGGCGTGGGGCAGCGTCCGGGCCCGCAGGATGATCCGCGCACGGTTCAGCAGCCGGCCCACGGTCTCCGGCCGGATCCGCAAGGCCTGGGCAATCTCGACCTGTGTACGACCCTGAGCCAGGAGGCGGAGCACGGCCAGCTCGTGCTCGGTGAACAGGTCCTTCACGTGAGAATCGGCCGGTCGACGTGCCGGTGCTCGGTCTCCACTCCGATCCCGGCGGCCAGCAGCCGAGCGGCGAGTTCCTCCGCGACGACGACCG
Organism: Streptomyces sp. NPDC006261; assembly: GCF_040613515.1. Classification (NCBI taxonomy): domain Bacteria; kingdom Bacillati; phylum Actinomycetota; class Actinomycetes; order Kitasatosporales; family Streptomycetaceae; genus Streptomyces; species Streptomyces sp. NPDC006261. The sequence continues at coordinate 24,926 of NZ_JBEXSI010000078.1, read as the reverse complement.
AGCTTTTCCGGACTAAGAAATGGCGGTCACTGCGATGCCCCGACGTCCTCAGACGGGAGCGATGATCGCGGTCGGGTAGGTTCTGGCCATGGTTGATGACTGGCGGATGGATCGGATCGGGTGTGCCCTGCGAGGCGAGAACCCCACGGTTCTGCGGCGCTTGAGCGCGGGATTCGCAGTGATCGGCGATGTGCAGTTCCTGCCGGGCTACTCGGTGCTCCTGGTGGATGATCCTGAGGTGGAGAGGCTGTCGGACCTGCCCAGGGACAAGCGGCTGGCTTTCCTGTCCGACATGGATCAACTCGGGGAAGCGGTCGAGCGGGCATCCCGTCACCTGGATGCGGCTTTCCGGCGGGTCAATCTTGAGATCCTGGGCAACACCGATGGGTTCCTGCATGCGCACGTATGGCCCCGGTTCGAGTGGGAGCCGGCCGACTTGGTGCGAATTCCGGTGTGGCTCTACCCCCGCGAGAAGTGGACGGAGAAGCAGTAGGCACTCGGACCGCAGCACGACCCGCTGCTTGCGCGGGCGGTCCGGACACTACGTCGGGTACGACCTCCAGCTGCGGGAATTGCTGCCCCACCGACTCGGCGAACGAGGCGATCACTTGTTCCGCCTCCTGCGCAGTCGCACCCCGGCCGGTCGATTCAGCCGACCCCGGGGGGGTGCCTCTATGTCTTTCGTCAAGGCATCTCTGTCGGGTTTGGGGTGGTTCGGGATTGCTGGTGTTATGCGGCGAGTTCGACGTCCGCAGGCGTTTGGGATTCGTAGAGGGTGCCGTCGCGGAGCATGGCGAACAGGACGCTGATGCGTTGGCGGGCGAGGCGGAGGAGGGCTTGGGTGTGGGTTTTGCCGCGGGCTCGTTGCTTGTCGTAGTAGGCGCGGGAGGCCGGGTCGGTTTTCCGTGCGGTAATAGCCGCGCGCCGTGCGGTACTGACCTGCTGCTGCGGCGTGCCGGCGCACGCCAGATGCGTCTGACCTGGTCTTTTGCGGTGCTCGCATAAGGGAGCGTTGTGGCGCGGTCCCACGGCCGTCGAGGGAAGCTTCGCACTCCGTCCACAACCCGCCACATCGCATGACGTCCCCGCTGTCCCTGCCGTGCCCGGTCTGCCAGGAGACGCCGCCTGCATCGGCGAGGTTCGGAGCGGCAGCTTGCCCGGGTGCGATGCGGCGGCGCATCTGGTGCGAGCCGCACCCACGATCCACGTCTCTCCGCAGGGCACAGTTGTTCCGGATGCTCTCGCGCGTCCACTCATCGCCGGGGCCCGTAGCGTTCTGGCCTTCGTCCGGGTCGGGCCCTGCAGCTTGCGGAGCACACGCGACCTCGACATCGCAGGCGACGTTTCTGTCATTCAGATCGCCGACACCGCACACCGGCCCTGCGCCCTGTACGCGGTTCCGGGCTGGGCCCGGCCGCCGCTGGCGGCCGCCCGTGCCCATCACCGGTTGGAGTTCCGCCCGGGCGGAGAGGGCGTGTTCGCCCCGGTGCTGCGTTCCGGGGCACGGCAGCTGTGCACCCGTGTCGAGAACCTTCCAGCTCGTCAGCTGGGGAGGTTCACCTCCCGCGGAATGTCCCACGGATTCCCCTGCTGAAGCGGCGGAGGCAGGAATGCGTCCGGGGTGTTCTGGTAGGCGATCGGGCGAAGCCAACGGGTGATTGCGCGGGTGCCGACGCTGGTGTGGAGCGGGGAGGTAGTGGCGGGCCAGGGGCCGCCGTGGTGCATGGCGGCGGTGATGGCGACTCCGGTGGGCCAGCCGTTCCAGATGAGGCGTCCGGTGCGCAGAGCGCTTGTCAGGGTGTGGAAGAGATCTTCGTCCTCGGCCTCATCGCCATGGATGGTGGCTGTGAGCCCCGCGGGGAGGGCGCGCAGGGTCTCCAGCACGTCCTCGTGGGTGGTGTAGGTGACGACCAGGGAGGCTGGGCCGAAGCATTCCTCCAGGAGCTCGGGGGAGGTACGCAGCGCCTCGGCCGTCGTGGTGAGGAGGGCCGGGGTGGCGTAGCGGGGTTCCGCGGGGTGGGGCGGGTTGTGCAGGGGCCGTACCGCCGGGTGTGTGGCGAGGGCGGTGAGCGTCGTGCGGTAGGCGTTCGCTATCCAATCGCCCAACAGGGGGGCCGGGGGCCTCGACACGTACTCTCCGCGCAGGGCGTCGTCCAGGCCGTGGCCCGTCGGCAGGAAAAGCAGGCCCGGCTTGGTGCAGAACTGGCCCTGGCCGAGCGTCGCCGACGCCGCGTACTCGCGCACGATGTCCGCGCCGCGTGCGGCGCATGCCGCCGGGGTCACCACCACTGGGTTGAGAGAGCCGAGCTCACCGTAGAACGGGATCGGGTCCGGGCGGCCCGTCGCCAGGTCGAACAGGGCTCGTCCGCCCGCCGTGGAGCCGGTGAAGCCGGCTGCGCGGATCGCCGGATCGGTGACCAGCGCACGGCCCGTCTCCCGGCCGTGGACCAGGGTCAGGACGCCCTCCGGCAGGACGTCCGCGGCGAGTTCGGCGGTCAGGTCTGACAGGCGGGGGTGTCCCTGGTGGGCCTTGACCACCACCGGGCAGCCTGCCGTCAGCGCGCTCGCCGTGTCGCCGCCCAGTACAGAGAAGGCGAAGGGGAAGTTCGATGCGGAGAACACCGCGACCGGGCCCAGCGGCACCAGCATGCGGCGGATGTCGGGGCGGGGCGCGGGCTGGGCAGAGGGGTCGGCGTGGTCGATCACCGCGTCCAGGAAGCTGCCGTCCTCGACCGCGTCGGCGAACATCTCGAGCTGCACCCGGGTGCGACGGATCTCGCCCTTGAGGCGTTCGACGCCGAGCCGGGTCTCGTCCTCGGCCACGGACGCCAGGTGGGCGTCATTGGCGCCGAGCGCCTGCGACAGGCCCCGCAGCAGCGAGGCCCGCGCAGGGAGGGGGAGCGCGGCGAGCGACGGTGCGGCGGCCTCGGCTGCCTCCGTCGCGGCACGGGCCGCCGAAGAAGCAGCAGTAGCAGGGGGAGGGGTGGACATTTCTTACCTCTTCTACAGGAAAATGGCAGGTGTAGGTCAGGGGCGGGTGTCGTCCGTCGCCTGCGCCAGGAGTTCGGCTATGTGGACGGCCTTGACGCGGGAGCGGGCCCTGCGCAGGCCGGTCCGGAGCTGGCGCAGACAGCCCGGGTTAACGGCGACGACGTAGTCCACTCCGGCCGCCTCGATCTCGCGGATCTTGGTGTCGAGGATGCGGCGGGACTCGCGCGGCCTGAGCAGGGCGTATGTGCCCGCCGCGCCACAGCAGCCCGCGGCGGAGGGCAGTTCGACATAGTCGGCGACACGGCCGAGCAGGGCGCGGGGTTCCTTCCAGACGCTGAGGCCGTTGCGGAGGTGGCAGGAGTCCTGGAGGGTGACGCGGGCGCGACGCCCGTCCACCCGCACTTCGCCCGCCGGTGTCGTGGGTTCGTCCCTCTCGCCCCGCTCCGCCAACAGCTCGGAGATCTCCTTCACCCGGTCCCGGCCCAGGACCGACGCCAGGTGCGCCGCGCAGCCGCCGGATGTGGTGACGATGGTGCCGGGCAGGTCCTCGCCGAGGCGGTGGGCGAGGCGTTCACCGGCCGCCGTGTCGCCGTTGTGGGCGTGCAGGGCGCCGCAGCAGCCCTGGCCGGCGGGGGCCGCGAGCCCCGGCACCAGCTGCCGCGCGGCCCGGCTGACCTCGGGAAACAGCACCTGTTCGAAGCAGCCGAGCATCAGGGAGGCCTCCGGCGTCGCGGCCCCCACCGGGTCTCCGGCGGAGGGCACACGCGGCCACCGCACCTTCCTCAGCACAGCCCCCGGCAGCCGCCTCACCGCACCCATCACGCGGAACACGTCTCGCAGCCGCGCCACCAGCATCAGCGCACGCGCGGGCAGGGGCCGACGGCGGCCCTTCCACTGGTGGTCGCGCCACTGCTCCAGAAGCTGGCCATACTCGACCCCGGCCGGGCAGACCGGTTCGCAGGCTCGGCATCCCAGGCACTGGGAGGCCTGTTCGGTGAGGGTCGGGTCGTAGGGATCGAGGTCGCCGTTCTGGAGGGCGCGCATCAGGTTGATGCGGCCGCGGGGAGAGGACGCCTCGTCGCCGGTCGCCGCGTAGGTCGGGCAGGCGGGCAGGCAGAAGCCGCAGGAGATGCAGCGGGAGAGGAGCTCGGGGTCGAAGACGCGCTCGGTCATGCGTGCCGCCTTCCGGGGGTGCCATTCATGAACCCAGCTTTCCGGGATTGAGGATTGCGGCCGGGTCGAAGGCGCCCTTGACCCGGCGCAGCAGCGACACCTGGTCGGAGCCGAGCTGCGCGGACAGATAGGGGAACTTGGCCGCGCCGACGCCGTGTTCGCCGGTGATGGTGCCGCCGAGTTCCAGGGCGGCGGAGAAGATCTCTCCGAAGGCGTGCTCGGCGCGGGCGACGGACGCGGTGTCCTCGCGGGACTCGATCACGCAGGTCGGGTGGAGGTTGCCGTCTCCGGCGTGGCCGAAGGTGGCGATGGTGAGGTCGTGGCGATCGGCGATGCGGTCGATGCGCTCGACCATCTCGGCGATGCGCGGACGGGGAACGGTCGCGTCCTCCAGGATGGTGAGGGAGCCCAGCCAGGACAGGGCGGGCAGGGCGCAGCGGCGGGCGGCGAGCAGCGCCTCGGCCTCGGCGATACGGGCGGCCGTGGTGACCTCCAGGGCGCCCTGGGCGGAGCAGGCGTCGCTCATCCGGGCCATGACCTGGGCGACGGCATCGGGTTCGCCGTCGTCGCCGAAGAGCAGGAGCGCCCCGGCGTCGGTGCGCAGGCCCAGCCGCGCGAACTCCTCCACGGCGCGGATGCAGGACCGGTCGAGGAATTCGAGGGTGGCGGGCAGCACGCCGTCGGAGATGATCGCGGCGACGGCGCGGCCCGCCGTGGCCAGGTCGGAGAAGTAGGCGACGCCGGTGCCGGAGGTGCGGGGCGCGGGCCGCAGCGCGAGGGTGGCCTCGGTGATCACGGCGAGGGTGCCCTCGGAGCCGGTCAGCAGCCGCGTCAGGTCGTATCCGGCGACGTCCTTGTGGAGTCTGCCGCCCGTGCGGATGATCTCCCCGGTGGGCAGTACGGCTTCCAGGCCGAGGACGTAGTCACGGGTGACGCCGTATTTGAGGCCGCGCAGGCCGCCCGCGTTGGTGGCGATGGTGCCGCCGATGGTGGCGACGGCGCGGCTGCCGGGGTCGGGCGCCCACAGCAGGTCCTCGCGGGCGGCGGCGTCGGCGAGTGCCGTGCTGGTGACGCCCGGCTGGACCCGGGCGAGGAGTTCGGGCGGGGCGATCTCCAGGATGCGGTCGAGGCGGGTGAGGGCGAGGACGATGCCGCCGTGCAGGGCGACGGTCGCTGCGCACAGATTGGAGCCGGCGCCGCGAGGGATGACCGGCACGGCGTGCCGGGTGGCGAGTTTCAGGACGGCCGCCACCTCATGGGTGTCGGCGGGGAAGTCCACGGCGTCGGGCCGGGCGGAGAACAGGGGGGTCGCGTCCCGGCTGAAGGGGACCAGGTCGCCGTCCGTGTCGCGGTAGTGGACGTCGCCGACGATCGACTTCAGCGCGGCTCTGACAGGGGCTTGCACGGTTGCCTCCTGGGCCGGTCCCGCCCCGGCGGGGCGGGGGCGGGACCGGCAGGGCACTAGAACTTGACGGTGGAGCGGTCCGCGATGAGGACGGGCGAGTCGTACACCGGGATGCCCTTGAAGGTGTACGTGCCGTTCTGCACCGACCAGTTGGCGGCCGGGATGTCGTGGATTGCGCCCGTGCGTACGTCGATGTATACCGGGTCGGGGAAGTCACCGTCTGTGAAGGTGAGATCCGTGGACGTGCGGTTGTTGGTCTCGGAGGGCTTGCCCGCGCCGGACCACACGCCGACGACCTGGCGGCCGCTGGTGCGGTTGGCGAAGGCCTGTACGGTCAGCGACGTGCTGGGCGTGGCACTCCAGCGGTAGCCGGGCAGCGGCTTCAGGCTGCTGTCGAAGATCGACGCCAGGGCCTGCACGGCGTAGAACGACTGCTTCGCGTAGCGAATCGACTTGTCCGTGTTGGTCTGGAGCAGGCCCTTGCTGTTGACCTTCCCCGGGTAGTGCAGGTCGGAGATGCTGAAGACGGAGGTGCTGATGTCCCGGCCCAGGTCGTTGAGGACCCGGCGCAGGAACCATTTCGACTGGCTCAGCTCCGTCCAGTCCAGGTCGCCCAGCGCGCCGAAGCTGCCGGGGGCGCTGGGCGCGCCGTTCTCGCCCTGCCGGATCACCGCACCGGGCGCGTACTGGTCGACCAGCGCCTTCAACTTCGCGACCTGCTCGTACGTCCAGGCGTCGTCCGGGTTGGGGTTGTACGGGTGGTAGCTGAAACCGCCCAGCAGCTCGGATTTGCCCTTCTGGGAGAGCAGCGTCAGGAAGTCCTTGGCGTACGGGACGTCGATCCCCGCCTCCTGTCCGTAGATCACCGCGCCGGGCTGCGCGGCACGCACCAGGCCGGCCGTACGGATGTAGAAGTCGGTGTAGTCGGCGACCGGGATACCGGCGAGGTTGGGCTCGTTCCAGACCTCCCACTCGGTGACCCGGTCTTTGTACCGGTTCACCATCGCCTTCACCCAGGCGTCCCACGCCTTCAGCCCTTCGGCGGAGGAGGGCAGTTCACCGCCGAGGCCGCCACCACCGCCACCGCTGTAGATCTTGTTGCCGTATGACAGCTGGATCCACGGCTTGAGGCCCTTGGCGCGGGCGTCGTCGACGATCTTGTCCAGCCAGGTCCAGTCGTAGACGCCCTTGGTCTTCTCGGTCTTGGCCCAGCCGCCCTGGAGGCGTACTCCGGTCGCGCCGAGCTTGCCGAGGTACGGGGAGAACGCCTGGTGGCTGGTGTAGTCCCGGTCGAGGGTCTCGGCGCCGACCAGCAGCTTGGAGGTGCCGATCTGGAGGGCGGGGCGAGGGCCGACCTGCCCGAGGTAGGGCCAGCCCTGCGGCCCGGACTCGGTGGTGGTGCGTACGTCGTCCAGCCAGGCGGTGCCGGTGTGGGCGGTGGAGACACCGGCCTGGAGCCCGCTCAGGGACTTGGTGGTGGTGCGAAACGCCAGGCGCCTCGCCGTGCGGGAGCCGTCGATGTAGACGTCGGCGGTGCCCGATGAAGGGTCGGCGACGATACGGATGTCGTACCAGCGGCCGGCCGTGTAGGCGCCGAGGTCGATACGTCCGGCGCCGTTGTACGTGAAGAGGCGCCCGTCGGCGCCCATAGCGACGGTGACGTTGTGGCCGCCCGTGCCGTCGAGGTGCACACCGATCGTCGTGGAGGTCTGCGCGGCGCGCAGCCGGAAACCCGCGACGAGCGTCGAGGTCGTCGTGCCGAAGGAGGCGCGCGCGGTGACGGGCGCGCTGGTGGAGGCGTCGCGCAGCCGCAGGCTGCGGTCGACGGTGCCAGGCACGTCCTGCACGGTGGCGTCGCCGGCCGCTCCGGTCACGGACCAGCCGGAGGGTGCTGTGCCGACGGCGGTGGAGTCGAAGTCGCCGGTCAGATCGGCGGCCGTGGCCGGGCCTGCCGTCGCGACGGATATCAGACCGGCGACGAGGGAGGCCGCGATCAATGCTGCGGAGGGGCGCCTGAGGGATGAGGAGTTGACCATGGTGTTCCTGCCTTCTTCCTTGGAGGCTGGTACTGCCCTGCGGCGGGCCCGCCCCGCCGCAGGAGTGGGAGGGGCGAGGATCAGTCCTGCGGGTGCAGTTGGACCTGCGTCGAGGGCTGCGAGGCGGTTGTGAGGCGGCTTTCCTCGTACGCGCGCAATGTGTCCTCGTCCGCGGGGTAGGTGCCGCGCAGGGGGGCGCCTGCCAGGACGCGCTCGGTGAGGAACGCCTCCAGGCGCTCCTGCTCCCGAGCCTGATGGGCGACCACCGGCACGAGATGGCGCGGCACGCAGACCACGCCATCGCGGTCGCCGACCAGGACGTCGCCCGGGTAGACGGGGACGCCTGCGCAGCCGACCGGGACCTGCGTGTCGACCGCGTGGTGCTGGGCGAGATTGGTCATCGCGGCGGCACCAGCCGCGTACACCGGGAGCGGCAGCTTGCTGATCTCCTCGATGTCGCGCAACGTGCCGTCCGTGACCAGACCGGCCGCGCCGCGCACCGACAGCCGGGACAGCAGGATGTTGCCGGCCGAGGCAGCGCGGCCCTCGCCACGGCAGTCCACGACCAGGACCTGGCCGGGGCCGGCCTGCTCGATCGCGGCGCGCTGCGGATGGTCGTAGTCGTCGAAGACATCGAGGGTGTCGATGTCCTCGCGCGCCGGGATGTAGCGCAGCGTGAACGCCTCGCCCACCATGCGCGGCTGGTCGCCGGTCACCCGGCCGAGCCCGGCGAGGAAGGTGTTGCGCAGGCCCAGCTTGAACAGCTGGGTGGTGAGGGTGGCGGTGCTGGCCTCACGGAGCGCGGCCAGGTCGTCGGGGCTCAGCGGTGCCTGGGGCGTCTCGGTCATGATGCGGATCCTTGCGGCTGGCCGGCGCCGAGGGGCACCGGGGCGGTGGTGGCGGGGGAGTCGAGGGACGGGTCGGTGCCCGATGGCCGGATCTGGGCGGTCAGACCGCCGTCGACGGTGAGCACCTGGCCGGTGATGAAGGAGGCGTCGGCGGAGGCGAGGAAGGCGACAGCCGCCGCGACATCGGCGCCGTTGCCCATCCGGCCGAGCGGCACCGGCCGGATACGGGCGCTCTTCTGCGCGGCGTCCAGCAACTCGTACCGGTCGTTGATGACAGGGCCGGGTGCGACGGCGTTGACACGGATGCCGAGCGGTGCGAGTTCCAGGGCGGTGGCCCTGGTGGTGGCCTCGACAGCACCCTTGGAGGCGTCGTAGGCGACGGCCGCGCGGTGGGCGCGGGTCGCGCCGACGGAGGAGATGTTGACGACGGTGCCTCCGGCCCGCATGACCCGGGCGGCGGCGACCGTGCACAGGAAAGTGCCGCGCGCGTTGACCGCGAAGCTGCGGTCCCAGTCCGCCGGGTCCAGGTCGAGGAGGCCACCGCGGCCGAGCATCGCGGCGGCGGCGTTGTTGATGACCACGTCCAGGCCACCGAGCTCCGCCACGGCGCGGGCGACGAACGCGTCGACCTGCGCAGGGTCCGACACGTCGCCGGGACAGGCGACGGCACGCGCCCCGCCGTCCCGCAGCGCGGCCGCCGCCGCCTCGGCCTCCGCCGGGTCAGGTCCGTTGACGGCGATCGCGGCGCCCTCCTCGGCCAGTCGTACGGCGATGGCGAGGCCGATGTTGCGGGCGCCACCGGTGACGAGGGCCACGCGGCCGGTGAAACGGCGGCCGGGAGAGGCCGGGGTCGTGTGGGTGGGGTCGCCGGGCCGGCCGGCAGGAGACGCGGGGCCCCCGGCCGGAGCCGTACCGCTGCTTGTCCCGCCCGTCATCGCGTCGTCTCCTGACGGTCCACCACGGCCGCCGCGCTGGTCGACGCCCAGGTCAGCGGGGACGCCGACGCCTTGACCAGCTCCGGGTCGAGGGTCATGCCGAGGCCGGGGCCGGACGGCACATGCAGCCTGCCGTCGATGTAGCGCACCGGGTCGGTCACCACATCGCGGGTGTAGAGCAGCGGGCCCACCGGGTCGCTGGGCTCGGTGACCGGCGGCATCGCCATGGCGACATGGGCGGCGGCTGCCGTACCGATGGACAGTTCCTGGGTGGTGCCGACCAGACAGGTCTTCCCGGCGGCCTCGGCGATGGAGAAGATCCGGCGGGCCGGGGTAATCCCGCCGATCGCGATGACGCTCACGTTGAACACGTCGACCGCCTCCGCGGCGACCAGGTCCAGTGCCCAGCGGAAGCCGTAGACGTGCTCGCTGATGGGGACGGCGAGCCGGTTGCGGGCGTACACGAGTCCGCGTACGTCGTGGTTGGGGGCCGGGGCCTCGACCAGGCCGTAGCCCACGTCGGCGACGCGTTCGGCGAAGTTGCAGGCCGCCTTGGCGTCCAGCAGGTTGGAGAAGTCGAGGGACTTGATGGTGATGCGGTCGCCGAACCGTTGCCGGGCGGTGCGCAGGAAGCGCTCGTCCAGGTCGAGCCGGCGGCCCACGTACACCCGGAAGTACTCGAAACCCTCGGTGAGGCGCCGCTCCACCATGGCGAGGTTGCGTTCGACGTCCTCCTCGCTCTGCTGCCGGAAGACCGGGTAGGCGATCGGCACGGACTCGCGTACCGCGCCGCCCAGCAGGTCGACCACGCGTACGCCGAGCTGCTTGGCCGCGAGGTCCCAGAAGGCGATGTCCACACCGCACTTGATGGCACGGCTCTTGTCGTAGATGTAGCCGGCCTGCGGGAAGTTGGCCTCCAGGCGCCGTTCCACCTCGGTGAGCTGGAGGGCGTCGAGTCCGACGAGGATCTCGTTGAGGGTGGCCTCCAGTTCGGAGACGTCGAAGTGGAAGCGCGGCAGGTGCTGGAGGTCGGACATCTCCCCCACACCCACCAGGGAGTCGTCGTCGGTGTGGAGTTCGACGAGGATGTGGCCGCAGGTGATGCTGTTGTGCCGGGGGGTGTTGATCGAGGTCAGGACGACCCTGGTCACCTTCGCCACTGGGGGCTCCGTTCCTTGTGCGGGGAGTTCGGTGTCGTACGGGAGTGCCGGCCGGGCGCGCTGGCCAGCAGTTCGCGGGTGTAGTCGTGGGCGGGGTCGGCGTAGATGTCCTCGGCCGGGCCCTCCTCGACGATCCGGCCGTGGCGCATCACGGCGATGCGGTGGGCCACCGAGCGGACCACCGCCAGGTCGTGGGTGATGAAGAGATAGGCCATGCCGTGCTCGGCCTGGAGGGCGGCGAGCAGGTTGAGGACCTGTGCCTGGATCGAGACGTCGAGGGCGCTGACCGCCTCGTCGCAGACGATGAGCCGGGGGCGCAGGGCGAGGGCACGCGCGATGGCGATGCGTTGCCGCTGGCCGCCGGAGAACGCGGCCGGGAAGCGGTCCAGGGCGAAGGAGTCGAGGCCCACGTCCCGCAGCAGCCCGGTCAGCACGTTCTCGCCGGACTCCAGGCCGTGCACCCGCAGGGGTTCCTGGAGGATCTGCCGGACCGTCAGCCGGGGGTCGAGACTGGCGTACGGGTTCTGGAAGACGACCTGCACCTCCCGCTGGAGGCGGCGCAGCTCTGCGGGGCCCGGCCGGGTCACGTCGATGCCGTCGTAGCGGACGGAACCGCCGGACGGGCGCTCCAGGCGCAGCAGCAGTTTGGTCAGGCTGGTCTTGCCCGAACCGGACTCGCCGACCAGAGCCAAGGTCTTCCCCGCCTCCACCCGCAGACTCACGTCCTGGACGGCGTGCACGTGCCCGGTGATCCGGCGCAGCGCCCCGCTCCGGACGGGGTAGCGCAGGCCGACGCCGTCGAACTCGGCGATCGGCGCGGCCTCGTCGGACACCGCCCTGACGGGCTCGGGACTGAGCACCGGCAGGGCCCGCCCCGCGGGCAGTTCCACCGGGGGGTCCGCGAAGTGGCAGGCGGCCGCGTGGTCGGAGCCATACACCTTCAACTCGGGCACGGTCGTCCCGCAGTCGTCCACGGCGACGGGGCAGCGCGGGGCGAAGGAGCAGCCAGTGGCCCGGTCCCGCAGCCGCGGCGGCTGCCCCTCCACGGAGACCAGCCGGGTACGGGCGGCCGCGTCGACCCGGGGCGTGGCCGCGAGCAGCGCCTGTGTGTACGGCATGCGCGGGTTCTTCAGGACCTGGGCGGCGGGGCCGCTCTCCACGACCCGGCCCGCGTACATCACCGCGACCGTGTCGGCCTGCTCGGCGACCACCCCGAGGTCATGGGTGATCAGGATCAGGCCCATGCCGAGGTCGTCGCAGAGGGAGCGGAGCATCGCCATGATCTCCGCCTGCACGGCTACGTCCAGGGCGGTGGTCGGCTCGTCCGCGATGAGCACCTCGGGCCCGGACGCGATGGCGAGGGCGATGGCGGCGCGCTGCCGCATACCGCCGGACAGCTCGTGCACGTACTGCCGCATCCTGCTCTCCGGGTCGGGCATCCGCGCCCGCTCCAGCGCCTGAACCGCACGGCGGCGGGCTTCGTCCTTACTCATCCGCTCATGGGCGCGCACCGCATCCATGATCTGGGTGCCGATGGTGAGCAGCGGGTTCAGCGCGGAGCCGGGGTCCTGGAAGACCATGGCCACCCGCCGCCCACGCACCGACCGCCACTGCTTGGCGTCCAGGGCGCGCAGGTCCTCGCCGTTGAGCCGGATCGAGCCGGTGATGCCGCAGACCGGCTCGGGCGGGTTCAGCCCGAGCAGGCTGAGTGCCGTCACCGTCTTGCCGGACCCCGACTCGCCGACGACGGCCAGCGTCTCGCCCGCCTTCAGGCTGAGATCGACGCTGTCCACCGCGCGCACGGGCGGGCCGGCCGGGGTGGCGTTGAAGGTGACGCTGAGGTCCTTGATCTCAAGGAGGGACATGGCGTCACGCCCCGAGTTCGGCTTCGGCGAGGCGCCACTGGCCGTCCACGTCCAGCTGGATGCCCTTGAGACGGCTGCTGTGGATGAGGGGGGACTTCGCCTGGTGCAGGAACACCCAGTAGTTGTTGTCGATGATGCGGCGCTGCGCGTCCGCGTACGCCTTCTTCCGGTCGGGCCGGTCGGCGGACTCGGCTCCGTCGGCGAGGAGCGCGTCGAGGGTGCGGTCGTCGAGGCCGGACCAGTTGTTGGGGCCGTCGCTGGTGAAGTACGGGTCGAAGGAGAGCGACGGGTCCAGGCGCGGGATGTCGATGACCAGCAGCGCCGCGTCGAAGTCCCGCTTCTTCATCCGGTCCAGCATCGTTTGGAACTCCAGCACTTCGGCCTTGGCGGCGAAGCCGGCCTCGGTGAGCTGGCTCTGCAGCAGCTCGGCGATGGTGGGGTCGGGGGCGCGGCGGCGGGCGACCAGTGTGAGCGGCACCTCACCGCGCAGCCCCGCGTCCTTGAGCGCCTTGCGCGCCGTGTCCGCGTCGTGCGGCAGGGGGGCTATGGAGTCGTCGTAGAACCAGTCGGAGGTGGTCGCGAAGGACGGGGCGATGTCGTACTCGTCGCCCGCCGCCGCCTTGCCCACCGAGCGACGGTCGACGGCCTGAGCGAACGCGGCGCGCACCTTCGGGTTCTTGAAGGGGCCCTTGGTGGTGTTGAGGGCGACGTAGTAGGAGCGACGCACCCCGCCGTCCTTGATGACGATGCGCTTGTCGTCGGCGAGCTGCTTGTACTCCTCCGGGGGCAGGGCGCGCACCAGTTGGACGCCGCCGGTGGAGAGTTCGGCGCGCAGCACCTTGGCCTCGGTGACGAAGCGCAGGACGACCTTGTCGAGCTTGGGCAGGCTGCTGCCGTCGGACGCCTTCGCCCAGTACGTGTCGTTGCGCTCGGCGGTCAGCTGCACCTTGGAACGCCACACCGAGAAGGTGAAGGGGCCGGTGCCCACAGGGTGGCGGCTGAAGTCCTTGCCGTACTTCTTCAGGGCGGCCGGGGAGGCGATCATGCCCGCCTCGTGCGCCATGTGGGTGAGCAGCAGCGGGTCTGGTGACTTCAGCTTCAGCTTGACGGTCCTGGCGTCGGGTGCCTCGACGGAGGCGACCTTGGCGAGTGCGGCGGCCTTGGTGGAGAGCGTCTTGGGGTCCATCACACGGCGCAGGTTGCGGACCACGGCCTCGGCGTCGCAGTCGGTGTCGTCGTGGAACCTCACCCCGTCGCGCAGGATGAAGGTGACCTCCTCGTCGGTCTGCTCCCACTCGGTGGCGAGCGCTGCCTCGAAGGTGCCGTCGGGCTGCTGGCGCAGCAGCGCGTCGAAGAAGAGGTTCAGGACATTGCGGTCGGAGGAGATGGCGGCGCTCAGCGCCGGGTCGAGAGTGGCCGGCTCGTTGTCGAAGCCTGCGGTCAGGGTGGCGGACCCGCCGCCGGAGGAGCCCGAGCCGCCGCATCCGGAGAGCGTGACCAGGGAGGCGGTGGCCGCGGTGACGGCGGCCCCGGCGAGGACGGTACGGCGTGGCAGCCCTCGTGTGGAGCTGGAGGAGGGAGACGTGGACCGGGAGGAACGTGAGGAAAGCGACATGATGGGGCACCTTCTGTACGGATTGCGGGTGCGGGATACGGAGCGCCGGGAGGCGAAGGGCGCGGGCCCGGCAGACAGGGAGGGCCGCTGGTGCGGTGTGGTGGGAGGGAACCGTGCGACCGGGTCTTGCCGGAAGGCCATCGGCGATGGGGCGGGACGCGGGCCGGGACAGTGTCGGTGCGGCGTCCGGGAGAGGTGTCAGAGATGGGGCCTGCGGCCGGTCGGAAGACGTACAGGCTGGAGGGCCCGTCGGTCGCGGGGAGACTTGATGTCATCGGACCTGCCGCGACTGGCATCGCGGCGGCCGGAGCCCGGGGGCGTCATCGGGGCGGTGTCAGCTGCGGCCGGTGCGCGTCCAGCGCGTCCCGCAGCGCGTCGGCCAGCATGTTGAACGCGGCCACGGTCAGCAGGATCGCGAGACCGGGGAAAACACTCAGTGACCAGCTGGCGCTGAGGTGATCCGTGCCGGAGGCGACCATCGCGCCCCAGCTGGGCTGCGGTGGCTGCACGCTCAGACCCAGGAAGCTCAGCGCCGCCTCGGCCATGATCGCCGTGGATACCTGGAGCGCGGCGAACACCAGCAGCGTGCCCGCCAGATGCGGCAGCAGGTGGCGCCGCATGATCGCGGTCTGCGGGACGCCCACGATGCGTGCGGCCGACACCCATTCGCGGGTCCGCAGCGACAGCACCTCACCCCGGACCACCCGCGCGAAGCGGGGCGTGGTCACCACGGCGATGGCGATGAGCGCGTTACGCAGACCGGGGCCGAGCGCGGCGACAACGGTGAGGGCGAGCACCAGCAGGGGGAAGGCGAGCAGGCCGTCGGACAGCCGCATGATCACGGAGTCCAGCCATCCGCCCCGGTAGCCGGCGATCAGGCCGAGGACCGTACCGGCGATCAGTGCGGCGCCGACGGTGACGGTTGCGACCTCGGTCGTCACCATCGCTCCGGCGACGATGCGCGCGAGGACGTCCCGGCCGAGTTCGTCCGTGCCGAGCCAGTGCTCGGCGCCCGGCCCGGCGAGGAGGGCGCCCGTGTCGGTGGCTCGCATCCGGTCGGTCATGAAGGGCCGGGCCGCTGCCGCCAGTACGAGCAACAACAGGACGGGCAGGGCGAGCTGGGCGCGGCGGTCACGGCGCAGCCGGTCGAGGACCGGCCGGCGCGGGGCCGGGGCGAGGGTTTCGGTGGCCATCATCGCTCCTGTCAGTACGTGATGCGCGGGTCGAGCCACGCGTAGACCAGGTCGGCCAGCAGGTTCACCAGGAGGACGAAGACCACGACCATCAGAACCGCGCCCTGCACGACGGGCAGGTCCCGGCTGAAGATGCCGTTGACGATCAGCGTGCCCATGCCGGGCACGGTGAAGACGGTCTCGGTGACCACGGTGGCGCTCATCAGCGCGCCGATCTGGAGCGCCACGACCGTCACGACAGGCACGATCGCGTTGCGCAGGGCATAGACGCCGACGATCCGGCGGCGGGAGAGGCCGCCGGCCTCGGCGGTGCGGATGTAGTCCTCGTTGAACGCGGCCAGCAGCGCGGCCCGCGTCTGCCGCATGGTGACGGCCGCGATGGTGGAGCCGATCGTCACAGCGGGCAACGCCATGTGCCGCAGGTTCTCCAGGGGGTCCTCGGTGAACGGCACATAGCCGGACGGCGGCAGCACTTTCAGCCACAGCGCGAACACCAGGATGAGCAGCGCGGCCAGGTAGAAGTGCGGAGCCGACAGCGCCACCAGCCCCACGGAGTTCAGCGCCGTGTCGGTGGGCCTACGGCGCTTGACGGCAGCCAGCACACCGGCCGGGATGCCGATGAACAAGGCGAAGGCCAGGGCGATCAGACCGAGTTCGGCGGTCGCGGCGAACCGGTCGCCGAGTACAGCGCCGATCTTCTCCCCGGTCAGCCAGGAGGCTCCGAGGTCACCGCGGAGGATGCCGCCGATCCAGTCGGTGAACTGCTGCCACATGGGGGCGTCGAGACCGAGTTCGGCGCGCAGTGCCGCTCGGTCGGCGGTGCTGGCCTCCTGCCCGAGGATGTCCACGGTGGGATCGCCGGGCATCAGTCGCAGGAGGAGGAAGAGCACCAACGACACCACGAGCACAACGGGTATCAGTTGGAGTAGTCGGCGGATCAGGTATCCGGTCATCGAGCCGGCTCCGTTTGTCTGTGGGGTGGGCTGTGGTGGGGCACCGAGTCCTCGCCGGTGGAGGCGCGCGGCAGGCGGCGGAGCCAGTCGAGCCGGTGGGCGGGGGCGAGATCGTAGGCGTAGAGAACCAGCGCGTTCGCACCGTGGGAGCGGGCGAGGCGGGCGATGTCGGCCAGCTCCTCCTCACCGCGCGTCTGCGCGGCGCCGAGGTTCCAGCCAGCGGCGAACCGGGTGCCGGTGCGGCTCGCAGCGAGCAGGTCCCGCCGCAGGGCGGCACGGCCGCCCCCCAGGTTGGTGACGGTGAGTCCGCCAGCTGCCGAGGCCAGCGCGGACAGCTCACCGGTCGACTTTCCCTCGCAGGAGTACGGGTCGGCGGTGGCCCGCACGGACACCGGCAGGCCCCTGGCCACTTCGGCCGCCGCTCGGACGAGACGGGTGGTGACATCGGCCCGCACCGCGAGCAGCGCGTCGTGCAGCTCCTGCCCGAGCGCGGCTGCGCCGTCCTCGGCCATGTCGCCATGTGCTGGACGCGGATCACGCAACTGCGCCAGGACGGCGGCCCGGGTACGGCCCGCCGCCTCCGCGCTGTCCACGCCCGCTTCCAGCAGGCGGGCGGAGCAGGCAGGGCAGAAGCACAGCGAGAGCAGCCAACGGTCCACGAGGCGCAGCGCGGCGCCCGTCTTGTCGTGGGCGCTCGCGTGCTGCCACCCTAGATAGCCGAAGGCCTCCAGTTCCAGGGCGCTGACCCCGGGCTGAGCGGCGGTCTCGGCGACCAGGTCCCGGGCGTAGCGCACCACGTCCGGCTGGGCCGGGCACAGCGCGTGCCGGTAGGGGTGGCCGAACGCGTTGCGCACGGCCAGTTCGGGACGAGTGGTGGCCGGGGCCGACTGGTGGAGGGCTACCAGCCAGCCCGTCACCGCCACCCCCGAGGCGACCAGCGCCTCGGCGGCCGTCGTCGCGTGATCGCCGTGCACGGGCAAGGCCATGGACGCATGCCCGCCGCCCCCGGTTCGCCCGGCGAACCAGCGGCCTCCGGCGAAGTCCACGACGGCCGCCGGCTCACTCGTCGTGAGCAGCCAGCGCCCGCCGTGGTAGGCGTACGCCAGCCGGACCCGGTCCACCCCCGCCTCCCGCAGCTGCTCCGCCCGGGCCTGGGGGGCCCGGCGGAACGACAGCGGGTGGGCGAAGAGTTCGGTGTTCACTTCTCGGCCCCGAGCGAACCTGCGATGGTCTGCTGGGCCTTGCGGATGTGGGCGCGGGTCAGGTTTTCAGCACGGTCGGCGTCGCCCTGCTCCATCGCTTCGAGAATCGCCGCGTGTTCGGCGGCCTCCTCCTCGAAGGTGGCCCGCAGCCGCCAGCCGAGTCCCGCCACGAACGCGGTCAGGTCCTGCAGTTGGTCGAGGAAGGCGCACAGGAAGCTGTTGCCGCACGCGGTGTACAGCTCCCGGTGGAAGCGCCGGTTGGCTATGCCGAGGCCCTGTGTCTCCCCGGAGCCGATCAGCGCGGAGGCATCCCCCAGTGCTCGCCGCGCCTGGGCGTAGCGCGTCGCACCGTGCAGCTCGGCTCCGAGCCGTACCGCCTCCGGCTCGGCGGCGCACCGCGCGGTGTACAGCTCCCGCACCAGTTTGTCGTCGGGGCGGCGGACACTCACGCCCTGGTAGGCGTTGATCTCCACCAGGCCGGTCGCCCGCAGTTGCTTGAGGGCCTCACGCACCGGGGTCTTCGAGACGCCGTACGTCTCGGCCAGCTCGCGTTCCACCAGGGCCCTGCCGGGGAGCAGTGCCCCGTCGAGGATCGCCTGGCGCAGAGCTTCGCGCACCCGGTCCGTACGGGAGGCCGGCTGGCCCAGGGGAGGCAGCGCCATCGGGGAGGGCGCGCCGTCCGTTGTCTCGTAATCGATGCTTGGCATGTCGGCATGCTGATATACCAGCACACCAGAGCGCAACCCTCGGGCATCAGGTTCATGAAATCTGGCCGTAAGCTGACCGAACGTCAGAAGATTTACACAGCAACCCATCTTGCATCTGAAGCCGGGGTCTGCCACCGTCACTGACGCAACTCGCCCCCCACGGAACGATCCGGTGGGTAACGCCGTGGCTGACCAGCCACGTTCACGCGTCGTGCTGCCGTCTCCCGGCCGCCTGCCCCCGGACGAAGCCTTCGTCGGCGGCGTCCGCCCTGCCGTACCCGCCGACCACGGGCGCGGTGGTGCCCCTTGTCCTCGATCGCCCGTGAGGTCTCTCGTGCACGAACGATGCCCCGCCATGGCCGGCTGGGACGCGGTGCCGTGCGCGCGAGCGCCCTCAGAGAAAAGGCAGTAATGAAACGCACAGGCGTATACGCAATGTCCGCACTTCTGGCCGGATCGGCTATACCCCTCGGCCTCGTCGGCTCACCGCAGGCCGAGGCGGCAGCCCGGACGTACTACGTCAGCCCCAGCGGCTCCGACAGCAACCCGGGAACCTCGCCGGACAAGCCGTTCCGCACGCTCCAGAAGGCCGCGGACGGCACCGTGCCCGGCGACACCGTCTCGATCATGAACGGCACGTACAAGGAGAAGCCGGGACGCTCGGACGTCCTGGTGGTCTCCCGCTCCGGCAAGGCTGGGGCGCCCATCACCTACCGCGCGCACCCCGGACACCACCCCGTGATCAACCCGGTCGCCGCGTGGAACGGCATCCGTATCAACGGCGCCTCGCACATCGTGGTCCGGGACCTGGAGGTCAAGGGAAACAGTGCCAACGTCTCCCTCGCCGAGGCCGAGCGGGGCGCCAGCACCAAGAACGGCACGTACAACACCAACTGCGTGTGGGCCGAGCCCAACAAGGCGACAGGCACCCGGCCTCACCACATCGACATCATCGGCAACACCGTCCACCACTGCCAAGGCCTCGGCATCGGCTCACGCGGCGCGGACTACATGACCATCGACCGCAACCATGTATACGCCACCTCGTGGTACGCGGTCTTCGCGACCAGCGGCATCTCGATTCTGGCCGCGCAGGACATCGACGGCGGCGACCCCAAGAAGTACAAGATCCGCGTCACCAACAACGTCGTCCACGACAACGAAGCCAAGGTGAAGTGGGAGAAGTGCCGTTGCTATTCGGACGGTAACGGCATCATCATCGACACGCTCAAGGACAAGGCGAAAGCCGGAGCGACCGGTCCCGACTACCGCGGCCGTGTCCTGGTCGCCAACAACGTATCGTACAACAACGGCGGCTCCGGGATCCACTCCTTCAAGAGCCAGCACGTCGACATCCTGCACAACACGGCTTACCGCAACGGCCGTAGCACCCGCATGAACAGCTACGCCAACATCTTCGCCCAGGACAGCAGGGACGTTCGCCTCCTCAACAACGTCTCCTACGGCCGGGTGAACCAGGCCACCAACTCCAAGAGCAAGAACGTCGACGTCACCTATGACTACAACGTGTACTTCGGCGGCCGTGCGCCCGAGGTGAAGGGTCCGCACGACCTCGTCGCCGATCCGAAACTCGTCGCACCCGGCAACGACGGGACCCCCGACTTCCGTCTGGCCAAGGGCTCGCCGGCGATCGGGTCCGGCACACCGCTGCCCGAGATCACCACGGACATCACCGGCGTCCGTAGGGACGCCGGGTCGGCGGACCGGGGTGCGTACGTCTTTGGTGCGGCGAAGGACGCGGCGGCGCCGGAGGCGACAGCCGCAGAGAAGGGCGAGGAGTCCGCGGCGGGCTCAGAGAAGAAGGAGGAGCAGTTCGCCGGCAAGGAGACGGCCTCCGGCGCGGACAGCGACTCGGATGGCGACGGCAACGACGTCAAGGCGAACGGCGGGGGCGAGGACCCGGTCGCGACCGGTGGGGGCAATGACCTGGCCGCGACCGGCGCGGGTGTCGCGATGCCTCTCGGCCTGGCCGCAGCGGCCCTGGCCCTTGGTGGCGGCATCTTCTTCATGCTGCGCCGCAAGCGCACCTGAGGCCACCACATCACCCAAGCCCGCCGCCCCGGAAGCCTCCGCCGGGGCGGCTGGCTCCGCCCCTCCGCCGCGCCTGCCAGACTTGGGCCATGGCGGCAGAGACGCGAAGGACCCGGCCCCTTGATCCCGAGACAGCCACACCCGATCCGCCCCGCGTCGCCTGGCGGAGACAGATGAGACAGCGGGTACTGGAAACGGCACGCGACATGACTTCTGCCAACGGCTGGAACCAGGTCAGCCTGTCCGCCGTAGCGGCCGCCGCCGAGGTGTCCCGCCCCTCGGTCTACAAGGAGTTCGGCAGCCGCGCGGGCATGGGGCACGCCTTAGTGGTCCGCGAGACCCAGGAGTTCCTGGCGGGCGTCGCCGAGGTCCTCTACCCCGGCCGGCCGGACACCAGGGCCTGCCTGGAGGCCGCGATCCGCCACGTTCTCACGGAGGCCCACCACAACCCCCTGATCAGTGCCGTCGTCATGGCCTCCCGCGAAGGCTCCGACAGCCTGCTGCCCTACCTCACCGCCCGCGCGGACCCCATCTTCGATGCCGCCCAGACCCTCCTGCGTGCCTGGCTTGCCGAACGCTTCCCTGACCAGGACGAGCCCGCGATCACCGTCGCGGCGGACATCACGGTCCGCATGACCATCAGCCACCTGGTCTTGCCGGACACGGACACGGACGCGGCGGAGACGGCGGAGCGGCTGGCGGGCGCAGTGCTGAAGCTCCTCCGATAAGGCCCCCTGACGCGACTCGGCCCCCAAACCCTGATCTTGGAGCACCCGAATGTCGTTCAGGACTCCGCGTCGGTGCCGAGGGGAAGCTCCCCACACTGTGCAGGAGGTCACTGCTACCCGTCCTTGGGGTGGGGATCCGCCCCCGCGAGACCAGACAACGGGGTGCCGTCGCGATACGACTTTCGGGAGGAGCCCGATGAGGCGTCGCAAGCGTCGGAGAAACAGGAGCAGAAGCGGCTCGGAGTACCGAATCCGAGCTCGGTGGAGACCTCGGCCACCAGCCGGTCGGCGGTGATCAGTAGCCTTTGTGCCTCCGCGACCCCGCATTGCGTGACATGCGTTCAGGATGGTGCGCAGAACGTCCTTGAACAGTGCCATGGCGTAGTGCAGGTGCAGCGGGACGATGGAGGCCACGCACTCCAAGGTAAGAGGTTCGCGAAATTGCTCGTTCCGCTCCCAGGCGCGATACCTCGGCTGATTCTGCTCGTAGCAGAGTGTGACTGTGCCGAACAGGGGGAGAGGCGGCAACGGGGCTGGCAGCATGCACCACGGGTGGGCTGTGGGGTTGGCTGTCTTGCAGCGGCTGTGCCGGGTACCTGCCGTCTCCCGCTGCAGGTACCGGGGGCGCCCTGTAGCCGTGCGGTACGTACCGCACGGCAGTGCCGCTACTGGGGATCGAGGCGGACGCAGCGGGATCCAGCAGGATGCGAATGTCCGACTCTGTGGCGTTTCCGCAGGTGAGAGGTATCACGCTTATGGGTTCGAGTCCCACCCGCCCCACCGAGCGTCCCCAGGTAGAGTCGTTCTGACCTGCGGGGAACGCGTTCTCGGGGGTGCTTTTGCGTGCGGTATCCGCCGTGCGCCGTGCGGTACTGAACCGCTGGCGCATTGAGGCAGCGCGTCTGAGCTGGGCTTTTGTGGTGATCGCCTGAAAGAGCGTCGTGACGCGGTCGCACGGCGCTCGTAGCAGCGGGCAAGGCGGTGGAAGGCATTCTGCCAGGCGTGCGTGCGCTCGACTTGCCACCGCTGGCTCGCCTGGATCGGCGCCTTCTCACCCTTGTGCGCGATGCGGCCGTGCAGGTTGCGGGCGGCGAGTTCGGTGCGGCTAATGTCCGAGTCGTAGCCGGCGTCCAGATGGACTGTGATGTCGTCGGGCAGCGGCCCGAGGTCGTCCAGCAAGTCCAGGGTCGGCGCGAGAAGCGGTGAGTCGTGGCGGTTCGCCCCGGCCAGGACCCGGCCGAGTGGGATCCCGTAACCATCTGTCATGCCTGAGCGTTTCAAGCCCTGCTTGCCGCGATCGACCGGTGAGGGCCCGGCGACCTCTCCGCCGCCGGGGGCCTTGGTGATGGAGCCGTCGATGGCGATCTGGTCGAGCACGAGCCCGACGATCCGGTCGTAGGACTCCAGCATGATCTGTTTGAGCCGGGCGAAGATGCCGAGCCGGATCCACTCGTCGCGGCGGTTGCGGATGGTGGTCGCCGAGCAGGTCGTGTCGGAGATCGCCTGGTAGGAGCAGCCGAATCGCAGAAGCTGCAACAGCTTGTCGAACACGATCCGGTCGCTGATGCGGCGGCGGTGGCACCCCAGCGGGTGGGACGGATCGACCGTAGGGCGCTCAGGCAAGAACGCCGCGAATTGGTCCCAGAGCGGGTCAGTCAGCCATGATGGAAGCACGGGCACAGGTCCCCCAGTGATCACAGAGCGTCGCAACTCCATGATCACCGGGTCCTGGGCCCGCCTTGTCGCCGGGGACTTCCCACGCCGCCTGTCTGCGTGAGTGCGGCGGATTATTGATGGGCCCCCAGGTGATGGAAGTCCCATAGGCAGACTATGAAGCGGAATGTGCTATCGCCGTCTACTGCTGCAGCTACGTGATGTCGCGCCAGAGGATGGAGGCTGTCGCTGAGACGATCAGCGTCGCCGCAGGGACGGGTCGAGCAGCGCGGGCGGGGTGTCGTTCTTCTCGTGTGCGGCGAGGTCGGCGCCGGGGGCGACGATCGCGTCGATCGCGTCGAGTACGTCGGTGGGGAGCTTGGTGTCTGCGGCGGCGAGCTGCGAGTGCAGGTGGTCCGGCGTCCGGGGGCCGATGAGCGCGCTGGTCACGCCGGGGTGCGCGGTCACGAAGCCGAGCGCGAGCTGGATCATCGTCAGCCCGGCGTCGTCGGCGACTCCGGCCAGCCGCTCGACGGCGTCGAGTCTGGCCCGATTGGAGGGGGTGGTGGTGTCGAAGCGTTGCGGCATGAAAATTGAGCGGCTGGTGGTGATGTCCCTGCCCTCGCGGATCGCGCCCGACAGCCAGCCCGAGGCCAGTGGGCTCCATACCAGGACGCCGAGCCCGTACTGCTCTGTCACGGGCAGCACATGGGTCTCGACGCCGCGTTGCAGGATCGAGTAGCTGGGCTGTTCGGTGATGTAACGGCTCAAGTGGTGCTCGCGGGCGGCCCACTGGGCTTGCACGATGCGGTAGGCGGGAAAGGTCGAGGAGCCGAAGTAGCGGATCTTTCCCGCGCGCTGCAGATCGGTCAACGCTGACAGGGTCTCCTCGTCGCTGGTGTTCGGATCCCACCGGTGGATCTGGTAAAGGTCGACGTGGTCGACGCCGAGCCGACGCAGGCTGTCCTCCAGCGCGGTGACCAGCCAGCGGCGCGAACTGCCCTGGCGGTTGCGCTCGTCGCCCATCGGCATGGTCGCTTTCGTGGCCAGCACGATGTCGTCTCGGCGCCCTGCGATGGCCTTGCCGACCATCTCCTCCGACTCGCCGCCGCTGTACACGTCGGCAGTGTCGATCAGGTTGATCCCCGCCCCCAGCGCGGCGTCGACGATGGCGGTGACCTCGTCCTGGGTGGTGCGCCCGATCTTTCCGAAGTTCATCGCGCCGAGCGCGATGGTGCTGACCTGCACACCGGTGCGGCCCAAGGTGCGGTACTGCATGACCGTGTCTCCTCATGGGGGAAGCGTGGTGCATTACATGGCTTGGTTACCGGGTTCCTGCTCTGGCATTATGAGCAAAACGGAACCTCGTTCCGGAACGATACGGAACATGGTTCCGTTTTTGCAAGCGGTGAGTGGAAGGAACACGTGGTGAGCGACAGCTGCGAGGGCGCAGGACAGGCGGCCCCGTCTGGGCGGAAGGACGCCCGACGTAACAAGGAAACCCTGCTCGATGCCGCCGCCGCGGTCTTCGTCATGTCAGGCGTGGACGCGCCGGTACGCGACATCGCGGCCAAGGCGGGCGTCGGGCTGGGGACGATCTACCGCCACTTCCCGACGCGAGCGGACCTCATCATCGGCGTCTACCGGCATCAAGTCGACGCCTGCGCCGATGCCGGCCCGGCCCTCTTGGCGACTAGTTCTCCGCACACAGCCCTAGGGAAGTGGATCAACCTCTTCGTCGATTTCCTGGTGGCCAAACACGGACTCGCCTCTGTGCTCCAGGCCGACAACGCCGGCTTCGAGGCGCTGCATGCCTACTTCCTCGACCGTCTCCTACCCGTCTGCACCGAACTGCTCGAAGCCGCAGCCGTCGCCGACGAGATCCGCCCCGACATCGACGCGTATCAGCTCATGCGTGGCGTCGGTAACCTCTGCATCGGCGCGGACAGCGATCCCCGCTACGACGCACGCCGGATGACCGAACTGCTCATCGCAGGGCTACGCCGACCGCACCACTGATCTCGGCGACCTCGCGCGTGCGGCTCTGCTAGTAGGGCTTTGTTAGCCTCGCCGTTTCACTTGGGTACGGCTGGCTTTGGGGCGGAAACGCGAAAGTGCCTTCCTGACCTGGGACGATGAACCTTGCTGAGGGGTTCTGTCGGTCCAGGCGGAGGGCACTTTCTACGTGCAGGCTATCGGGTTGCGTCCCAAGGTCCATGTCAGTGCGGATGGTTCGGGGGTGATCGGGCATGCTGGGGCACGGTTGCTGGCGGATCTCGCTGAGGCCACCGGGCTGACCGCCGCGTACTCCGCCGCTCTCAGGCCGCTTCGGCCGCGCGGGACCGGGCATGATCCGGGCCGGGTCGCCACCGATCTCGCGGTGATGCTCGCCGACGGCGGTGAGGCGATC
>NZ_JBEXSI010000077.1:0-26867 GCF_040613515.1 Streptomyces sp. NPDC006261 | reverse complement strand
CTCCTCGGTGGCGCAGGCGTCGGCGAAGACCACGTTGGGATTCTTGCCTCCGAGCTCCAGGGCGACCTTCTTCACGGTCGCCCCTCGAGGGGCGCGCCGACCGGGCCGGCCTCGACCGCGTGCACCGGGCCGCGGGAGTTGCCCGGCGCGGTACGGGAGGACCGTGCGGTACGGGGGTCGATCTCTGCCTCCACTGTAGGGGGACGGGTACCCCGGGGGCGCCGGTTCCGAACAGGATGTCCGGAACCCGGTGCCTCTGCCGGTGGGGAGCGTCGGCTCCGCCGCCGGCCGGGCCGGGCCGCGCTGACGTGCGGCGGCGGGCTTGAGGGGGGACGGGTACGGCGGCGGTCTGCATCTCGGAGATGAGGCTGCTAGGGGTTCGGCGTTCACTTCCGAACCGGACAGCGACGGGCCCGGCGCGCATGCTGCGTGCCGGGCCCGTCCATGAACTGTGTGCTGGTTACTGGACCGCCGTCTTCTTCCTGCGAAGGATGAAGACCGCCGCGCCACCCGCGGCGACGAGGGCCACCGCGATACCGGCGATCAGCGGCGTGGCGCTGGAACTTCCGGTCTCCGCGAGGTCACCGCCACCGCCGGTGGTGCCGCCGGTCGTGTCACCGGTGGTGCCGCCGGTGGTGTCACCGGTGGTGCCGCCGGTCGTGTCACCCGTGGTGCCGCCGGCCGTGTCATTGGACGGGCTGGGGCTCGGAGTGGAAGGCGGGGTCTCCCCGCCACCGCTCGTGCCAGGGGCAGGGGTGCCCTGGGTCTCGCAGTCCAGGACTCCCTGGAAACGCTCCGAGAAGCCGTTGGGACCGACGACGGTGAAGTCGTACGCCTCGTCCTCACCGACCGGCACGGTCACGGTCTTGCTCTCGCCCGCACCGACGGTGTGCTCGGCACCGGCGAGTTCGAAGGTGAAGGGGGTGTCGCCGGCGTTGCTGGCCGTGACGTCGATGCCGCCCGCGGTGCAGTTCTTCTCTGCTGTGACCGAGGGGATGGCACCCTTCGTGGCCCAGTTCGCGGTCGCGTCCGCGGTGATCGTGGATTCGGTGGAGCCGGCCAGGATCTGTGTCTGGCTCTTGCTCGCGCTCGCGAAGGCCCGGCCGACCGGGACCTGTGTGGTCGTCCTGGCCGTGAGCGAGGCCTTGCCGTCGGCGGTGCCCGCGGGCACGTCGAAGTACAGCTCGGTACCGTTGACGGCCGACGTGACGGGCTGGCCGTTCTTGTCGGTCACCTTGACCCCCGCCGCAGCGGCGTCGGCGTCGGCGGCGACGGAGACCTTGTCGGCGTCGGTGTGCACCGTCACCGGGCCGAGCTTGTCGCCCGACTTGCCGGACACCGCGTTCGGGTCCAGCGTCAGGGAGGTCTTCGGCTCCTGGAGGTTCTGAGCCTGCGCCTCGAGCCAGTCCGCGAGCTTCTCGGCCTGCTTGTTCTTCGCCTCGACCTTCGCCCCGTCGGAGAACCGCCAGATGGCGACCTGGGTGCCGGCGGCGGCCGTCTCGGGGGTCAGCTGTCCGGCGCCCGCCTTCTGGGCGAGCGCGTTCAGATCGCCGGCCTGCGGGTAGGAGTTCCGGAGGATCCAGAGGATCTTCCCGGCGTCCTTGTTGCTGCCGAGCGAGGTCTGACCCCAGGGGGTCTCGAGGTACTTCGCCTTGTTCTGGGTCGGGTTGTGGATGTCGATGCAGTACGTCTGCAGTCGGCCACCGCCCTCGACGTTCATCTCGAACAGACCCGCGGAGACGGTCTTGGTCTTGCCGTTGCCGGTATCGATGCGGGCCGAGTCGAACGTCTTCAACCCGTCCAGAGTGGCAACCGCGCCACCCTGGTGGTGGACGTCCTCGCCGTCGGCCGAGGCGCTGCCGGCCCCGGCGAGCGAGCCCAGGACCAGCAGCCCGACCGTGACCGCCGTAGTGGCTATTCGGCGGCCGGCGGTTCCCCGCCCGGCCGCGGAAGTTGAAAAGGTTGTCAACACAGAAGTCCCCTCCGATGCGGCTCATCCTTAAGGCGCGTCAGATGCGCCACACGAGATACGTGGTGGGAGAGTCGCGAACACAGTCTCAAGTGCCCTGTGAGCACGTGGAGATCCTATGAAGCGGGCGAGGCCGGATGCCCCTCCGCGGCAGAATTTAAGCGTTCCGAATCGGAATCGTTACCTCCGCGGACCGGACGCCTCGGCCCGCCGCGGCTCGCCGGGACAGCTTCTGCGTCGGCAGACAGCTTCGCCGCAGCCAAGGCGCCCTCGGCATGTGGGTTTTGGCGGGAATGACGGCCCCCTGGGCTTGTAGGCCTCCGCATCCTCGGTCCCGGCCAAGCCGCGCGAGGGAGCTACGGCGGTAGTCCGGCCTGCCGCCTGTCCTCCTCGCCGAGATTCCTGCGGTCTGAGTCACGTTGCTGGAGGTTTCAGCTCCGCCCCTACGCTCGCATTGCTGCTGAAGTGAAATTGCAGAACGCAGTGAAAGCGGCCGGAGAACGCCCACCGGGACCGTCGAGTCTGCACGATCAGACCGGCATTGTCGCCCTCGTGGTGCAACGTTCCGTTCGTCTGTCAAACCTCACTCGCCCAGCCCCATCCCTCTCATTCGGTGGTCCAGCTCCCGTGGGGGCATGCGCCTGATCATGCAGGCTACCCGTGACGCCTTGACGTGAATCGGTGATGAAGATCACCAGTCCGCTCCAAAAATGGCTCTGGACGCAGTAGTTGATCAAGTGTCACTGTTCGACCGCCCGCCTCGAATGGGCGGGCGATTAATGGGGGGTTCATAAATGCAAAGACGTACACACCTGACGCGGCGGCTGGGGGCATTGGCCGTTCCGCTGTCCATTCTGCTGCTGGCCGAAGTCGGTGTAACGGCCGGTGCCGCCGTGGCAGCCGACGGCACCCAGGACAAAAAGAGGGTTGCCGATTTCGCTCAGGCGCCTGAGCGGCGAGGGGCTGCTGAAGCTCCGGACGAGGGCTCGGCTCGCAGCGCCGCCGCAGCCCAGGAACGTCAGGTCGAGGTTCTCGGCGCGCGCACCGAGAACACCACGCTCTGGGCCAATCCTGACGGAACCATGTCGCAGGAGACCCACGCCGGGCCGGTCAGGTTCCGCGAGGGCGGAAGATGGGTCGCCATCGACGTCGACCTGGAGAAGGCCAGGAACGGTTCGGTGCGGGCCAAGAGCCACCCCCGTGGCCTCGAGCTCGCCGGCGCCACCGGCCCGGCCGGCGGCGACCTGGTCTCGCTCGGCCGCGGTGCGCACGAAGTCAGCCTGGGCTGGCAGGGCGCGCTGCCCGATCCCGTGCTCAAGGGCAACAAGGCGACCTACGTGAACGTCAGGCCCGCCACCGACCTGGTGGTCGAGGCGACGCGGACGGGATTCGAGCAGTATCTGGTGGTCAAGGACCGCTCGGCGGCCGCCGCGGCGGCGCGCATCACCCTTCCGCTCACGGCCAAGGGCCTGAAGGCGACGCAGAACGCGGACAAGTCGGTCACGTTCACCGACGTCAGGACAGCGAAGACCGTGGGCAGGCTCCCTGCCCCGGTGATGTGGGATGCCTCCCGCAACAAGCAGGGCCTAGCGGCGACCAACCGCGCCGCGGTGGATCTGAAGGTCGCAGGGCAGGGCGAGGACCTTGAGCTGCGGCTCACTCCCGACCAGGGGTTCCTGGCGGCCAAGAACACCAAGTTCCCGGTCACCATCGACCCGGCGGTCTTCTTCGGCACCAACTTCGACACCGCCGTACGCGACGGGGTGACCGAGGACCTCTCCGCCTCCATCGACCTTCCCGTCGGCCGTGAGTACGGCAAGCAGGCGGCACGCTCCTTCGTGCACTTCCCGAGGAACTTCGTCGTCTCCGGCAAGGAGATCCTCAACGCGGAACTGAACCTGTACTCGGTCTGGTCCGACTCCTGCGAGCCGAGGTCGTGGGATCTTTGGGACACCGGTCTCACGTCCACCGCCACGCGCTGGAGCAACCAGCCCGCCTGGCGTTCCAAGGTCGCGACCTCCACGAGGACCCTCGGCCACTCCCCGGCCTGCGGTTCCCAGTGGATCCAGACCGACGTCACCGGTCTGGTGAGGGAGTGGGCCAAGGCAGACCGTGCGGAGAACGCCATCGGCATCCGTGCCACCGACGAGTCGGACACGAAGGCGTACAAGATCTTCGCCTCCAGTGACGCACCGAGCAACGGCCCGTCGCTCCTGGTCACGTACGAGGTTCCGGCCGACCCGGTCAAGGACCACGTCACGTACTGGAACGACGTGCTGCAGGCGGCCTACCGTCAGATCGGCGGCGCTCCGGGACCGCTGGCCCGGGCCGGCGCGATGATGCACGGCGCGATCTACGACGCGGCGAACTCCGCCCAGTGCGCCCAGGGCGCCACCAAGTGCCTGGGTGACCCCTACCTGACCAAGGTTGCCTCCTCCGGCGAACTGCCGGACATCAACAGCGCCATCGACCACGCGGCCTTCGACGTGCTTCGGTCGGTGTACCCGCAGCTCAACTTCGACCAG
The DNA here is from genome assembly GCF_040613515.1 of Streptomyces sp. NPDC006261. Classification (NCBI taxonomy): domain Bacteria; kingdom Bacillati; phylum Actinomycetota; class Actinomycetes; order Kitasatosporales; family Streptomycetaceae; genus Streptomyces; species Streptomyces sp. NPDC006261. Next base: position 22,373 of record NZ_JBEXSI010000077.1, on the reverse strand, counting down.
GAGCTGGCGGCCGCCCGTGCCACCATCCCGGCCGGGGTCACCGGTGCCCAGCGCGCCGCGGGTACCTCCGTCGGCCAGCAGGCCGCAACGGCCATGATCGCGGATCGGCAGAACGACGGCGCGACCAGCAACACCGCCTACACGCCCAGCACCGCCCCCGGACAGTGGCGACCCACAGGAAGCGGCAACGCCGCCACCCCGGGCTGGGGTCTGCTCAAGCCCTTCGGGATGACGTCCAGCACACAGTTCCGCCCGAAGAGCCTGGCCACGCTCGCCGGCAGCTCCGAGGTGCTGAAGAGCGCGGAGTACGCCAAGCAGGTCAACCAGGTGAAGTCCCTCGGCAGGTCCGACTCGACGCAGCGCACAGCCGACCAGACCCAGGCGGCCCTTTTCTGGGCCAACGACCTGGACGGCACCTACAAGCCTCCGGGCCAGCTCTTCGAGTTCACCCAGATCGTCTCGCGGGACCGCGGCCTTTCCGTCACCGCCAACGCCAAGCTGTTCGCGTTGACCGCCTTCGCCATGGCGGATGCCGGCATCGTCGCCTGGGACGCCAAGTACCGTACCGACCTCGACCTGTGGCGCCCGGAGTCCGCGATCCGGCTCGACGGCGACAGCAACGCGGCCACCACCGCCGACCCCAACTGGCAGCCGCTGTCGCAGGACCGCAACGGCCAGCACTTCTCCCCGCCCTTCCCCGCCTACGTCTCGGGGCACGCCACCTTCGGCGGCGCGTGGGCCAAGGCGATGGAGCGCTGGTTCACCACCGACGACGTCACCTTCACCGCGACCACCGAGGACCCGAACGCCGTCGGCGTGACGCGTACCTTCAGCAGCTTCTCCGCCGCAGCGGACGAGAACGCCATCGGCCGGGTGTGGCTGGGCGTTCACTACGACTGGGACGGCACCGAGGGCGTCTCCTCCGGCGGCAACGCCGCTGCCTACATCGCGGCCAACGAGATGAAGAACAACACCGCCGCCACCTGGGTCGCCTACGAAACCCTGAAGAACCTCGGCGGCTGTGACGCACTGGGCAAGAAGCTGGTCGCCGAACACCGCTGGTCCACCTACCAGTGCGTGCGGGTCACCACCACGAACACCGACCACGTGCTGTCCGTCAAGTAGCCATCCCACTTCCAGGAAGAGACAGAAGCAATGCGTCTGTTGAACAAGACATCCGGTACGTGGTCACGGGCCGCGATCGCACTGGCTGCCGCCGTGGTGGTCGGAGCGGTGGCCGCACCCCTCTCCATGGCCGACCCCAAGCCGGAAGGCTCACAGGCAGCGCCTGCCGGCGATCCTGATCTGCTGCTTGCGACCCCTGAGGTGACGCGGGTCTCGGACGGCTCCTACTCGGGCTTCCAGTTCTGCGGTATCCCTGACAACCCGCCTCAGGTCTCCACGGACCGTCCGAGCCTCGCGGCGACTCTGGAATCGGTGGCACCCCCCGGGTCCGTCGAACCGCCCGAAGGCGAAAACCAGCCTGGCCGCAAGGTCGTCTTCGAGGTGACCGAGGCGGGCGGAGAGCCTGTGCTGACAAAGCAAGCCACCACCGAGGCCAGTCACACGGCCATCTACCAGTTCTCCGAAGGCAAGCTCACGGACGGCGACTACCGCTGGAGGGTACGGGTCCAGGACGGCCCCGCCACCTCGCAGTGGACCGCATGGTGCGACTTCTCCGTCCGCCTGTCCAGCTAAGCCCCCAGGCAAGCACTCCGGCCTTTGCGGAGCTTCCTTTCCAGTGATCGTCGGGATACCACGCCCCAGGGGTGCGGTGAAGGCCGAAAGAGATCTGGACAGGAAACCGCGGGGTCGCAAGCCCCTGGTCCGTGAACGGGAGCAATACTCCCGCCCATGGGCCAGGGGCTGAACAGTTGAAAAGCAGGCCGAGCCACCTGCATCAATGTGCGGTCAGGCGATCGGTGGCACAAGGGTGCCACCGCCGAACGGTGCGGGATGTGCCGGCCGCCGGTCCCGGGCCGTCGTCCACCCGCGCGTACGAAGGCTGGTCTGTCCGGTTCCGGGCTGCTCCCGGCAGACCTTCCGTGAGCGGCGCCGCTCGCCTGGCGGCGTCGATGTCATGGGTTCGCCCCCGCATACACGCCGGTGCGTGACGCTCCGCACTCCTCATGTGCTGTGCGCTGAGGGCGCGTGGGTGTCGGGGGTCACGGAGCGAGGAATGATCAAGGCCCCCTCACGCTCGGTGAGGGGGCCTTGATCATGCGTGCGCCGTCAGGGACTCGAACCCCGGACCCGCTGATTAAGAGTCAGCTGCTCTAACCAACTGAGCTAACGGCGCCTGCTGACCTGGAGAACTCTACCCGACTCCGGCGAGTGCTCCGGACCATTTAACCGCCGCCACACCCTGTCGGATGGTCGTTTTTTCTCATTGATCCGTCAAAATGCCTTATGTCGGGAGAGTTGCGACACTGACGCCCGTCGCGCTGCGCCCAAAGATCTTGACGAGTGACGAGTGACGAGTGCGGAGGGGAATCGCATGACTGTGCCGGTCTTCGAGGAGTACGAGCCCGCCATCGACTGCACCTGTGCGGGGTGCGCCCTGCAGCGGCGGGCCGCCGCGCGCGCGGTCCCGGTGCGGTACGGCGGCCACCCCGCCGCCCACGGCGCCCGCCGCGCCCTGGTCCTGGCCACCGCCGCCGGGGTGGTCCTCTCCTGCGGGGCCTCCGGGGCGGCGGCCGCCGCCGGCCACAACGCCGGAGCCCCCCGGGCGGACGAGGACCCCGAGCCCGTGCCGGACACCCCGCAGGGAGAGAAGGGCCCGCTGAAGGGGGCCGGCGCCTCCGGGCCACCGTCGGACAGCGCGGTCCTGCGCAAGACCACCCGGGCCGAGATCATCAACCGGGCCAAGCAGTGGGTCGCCGCGAAGGTCCCGTACAGCATGGAGAAGCACTGGTCGGACGGGTACCGCCAGGACTGCTCCGGCTATGTGTCGATGGCCTGGAACCTCGGCACCAACGAATGGACCGGCAGCCTTGCCGGCTACGGGACCCGGATCGCCCGCGCCGACCTCCAGCCCGGCGACATGCTCCTCTTCCACAACCCCGCCGACCCCTCCAAGGGCTCCCACGTCACCATCTTCGGCGGCTGGACCGACTACACGCACACCCACTACATCGCCTACGAGCAGGCGCGCCCGCAGACGCGGAAGCAGTCGACGCCCATGGCGTACTGGAGCAACTCCGACCGGTACGTCGCCTACCGCTACAAGGGTGTCAGCGGCGGCTCACCCGGCTCGGGCTCCGCCACGGCCTTCCCCGGTGCCGGCCAGTTCGGCCCCGGTGCGGACAACGCCCACGTCACCCGGCTCGGCGAGATGCTGGTCGCGCGCGGCGGCAAGCGGTTCTACACGGTCGGGCCCGGGCCCGTGTGGGGCGAGGCCGACCGGCGGGCCACGCAGGCGTTCCAGCAGGCCCAGGGGTGGAAGGGGGCGGAGGCGGACGGCCTCCCCGGCCCGGACACCTGGCGCCTGCTGACCTCGGGCGCCGGCCGCGACATCCCGCCGGCCGTCACGGGCGGCAGCCCGAACACCTCGGTGGTCTTCCCCGGGCGCGGCCATTTCCAGCCGGGTCAGTCCAACAGCCATGTCGATCGGCTCGGCAGACAGTTGGTGAAGAAGGGATACGGCAAGCACTACGTGTCGGGCCCCGACCCGCGCTGGACCGAGGCGGACCGCCGCAACGTCGAGGCGTTCCAGCGGGCCCAGGGCTGGCGCGGCGGCGCGGCCGACGGATACCCGGGGCCGGAGACCTGGCGCCGGCTCTTCGCCTGACGGACTTCGCGGACCTGACGATGACGGACGACGGACGACGGACGAAGGAAAGGAACCGGGAACCGGTGACCCCAGACCAGAACCCCCACCCCCTGACTGACCACGACGGCCGCACCTCCGGCGGCGAGACCCCGATGCCGCTGGTGGACGACGTGGCCCTGCACCAGCCGGCCCTCCCCACCCCACCGCCCCTGTTCCGCCCGAAGAAGGAGGCCCCGCCGGTGGAGGACTCGCGGCCGGGGGAGGGCTCCCTGTCGGTGGGGGACCTGCCGCCGGTGGAGGGCTTCCTGCCGGTGGAGGACTCCCGGCGGGGGGAGGGCTTCCTGCCGGTGGAGGACTCGCGGCCGGTGGAGGGCTCCCCGCCAATGAAAGACCTGCCACCGGGGGAGGTGCCCCTTCCGGGGGAGGACCTGGACCCGCTACCGGGGGAGGCCGGCCCGGAGGTTCCCGAGGACTCCCAGGACCTGGACGACCCGGGCCCCGCCCCCGCCGCGAAGCCTCTGCTCAAGCCGATCCGCCTGGTCCACCCGGGCCGCAGCCTCCACCTGGACCAGTTCCAGCTCGACCTGCCGCACCTCCAGCCCGTCCGGCGTTCGAGGACGGAACCCTCGGCGGAGTGGACCCCGCTCCCCGCTTACGGCGAAGAGGCAGGGCCCGGCCCGAACCCGGCCCCCGACGCGCAGACGGACAAGGACAAGGAGACGGGCCCCGGTCTCGGCGCCAAAGGCGCCCAAGGCGCCGGGGGCGGCAACGGCCCCGCCCCCGAGCTGGACCTCGTCCTCGACCTGGCCCCCGGCGCCCGCGCCACCTCCGCCACCGTCTCCGTACCCGCTCCGCACCCCCCGCCCCATCCCCGCCGCCACTCCGTCATCGCCGGCGAGTCCACCGCCTCCATCCCCGTCCACCTCCTCTTCCGCGACGACCCGGAGCAGCCCGCACCCGCCGCCCTCCCCACGACGGTGGCCCGCCCCACCACCGGCCCGGGCAAGGGCTCGGGCCCCGCAACCCCCGCCGACCGCGCCCCTCGTCCCCGCTCGCCCCGCCCTCGGGTGGATGCCCCCACCCGCCCGGCCCCGCTCGCCGACCCCCGACTCGTCGAGCGCCCCGGACCCGCCCTCCCCGGGTACGCCGCCCTGCTCACCGGAGCCGCCGGACTTCTCGGCGTGCTGGCTCTCCTGTGGTGGCGGGGCGCCCTGCCCGCCGCCGCGCAGAGCACCGTGGGCCTCGCCCCCCGCCCGTACGAGGGCATCGGCGCAGGCGTCTGGGCCGGTCTCGCCCTCCTGGGCACCGTGATCGTCCTCGCCTTCGGCGGGCTGGGCCGTGGCCGCGTCGGGTACGCCTGGGTGCTCACGCTCTTCGGCGACTACCGGGGGAGCGTCCGCCGCACCGGCCTGGTCTGGGTCTCGCCCCTGCTGCTGCGCCGCCGCGTCGACGTGCGCCTGCGGCACTGGCGCAGCGAACCGCTCCCCGCCGTCGACGCGAACGGCACCGCGCTGCGCGTGGTCGTCCTGGTCGTCTGGCGGATCCAGGACACCGTCCGCGCCGCCCTCGGGATCGAGGACCACGAGGCGTACCTGAGCGCGCAGGTCGAGTCGGCCATGGCCCGGGTCCTCTCGCAGCTGCCCGCCGACGCGTTCCACGAGGACGCCCCGACGCTCCGCGACGCGGAGGCCGTCGGCGACGCCCTGACCCGGATGCTGAAGGCGGACTGTGAGCCGGTCGGTGTGGAGGTGTACTCGGCGCAGCCGACCGGGATCGAGTACGCCCCCGAGGTCGCGGCGGCGATGCAGCGGCGGCGGATCGCCGCCATCGACGCCAAACACCGTGACAGCGTGCTGACTTCCGTGGTGGACGCGGTCGACGACACCGTCCACCGGCTCACCACGCGCGGCATCGTCGACCTCGACGACTACGAACGTAAAGCGCTGGTCAAGGACTTGACGGTCGCCTTCTACACCGGCCGCAGCAGCGGAGGCGACGGCGCCTGAACGGATGATCAGTGCACGAAGGGGCCCGGAGGCGCCACTCCGGGCCCTTCTCGTCGCTCCGGAATCCGATGCCGATTGGTCTGGACATGTTCATGTGGCGTCAATAATCTAGGACTTGGTCTAGACCGCAGTACCCACCCACCACGCACCAAGCGCGCAGCATGTCGAGCAATGCTCATGGAACCTCCCCCACGTTCTAGAGGAGCGACAGCAATGCGGAAAAAGGCAAGCGCCGCCGTGATCGGCCTGGCGATAGCGGGCGTCTCTGTGCTCGCGACCACCAGTGCCAGCAGCCACGGCTACACGGACTCCCCCATCAGCCGTCAGAAACTCTGTGCCAACGGCACGGTCACCGGCTGCGGCAACATCCAGTGGGAGCCGCAGAGCGTCGAGGGCCCCAAGGGCTTCCCGGCCTCGGGCCCCACCGACGGCAAGATCTGCTCCGGCGGCAACGGGCAGTTCGCCCAGCTCGACGACCCGCGCGGCGGCAACTGGCCCGCCACGCAGGTCACCGGCGGCCAGGGCTACAGCTTCCGCTGGCAGTTCACCGCCCGCCACTCCACCAGCGACTTCCGCTACTACATCACCAAGAACGGCTGGGACTCCACCAAGCCGCTCACCCGGGCCGCGCTCGAGTCGCAGCCCTTCATGACCGTGCCGTACGGGAACCAGCAGCCGCCGGCCACGCTGACCCACCAGGGCACGATCCCCACCCAGAAGAGCGGCAAGCACGTCATCCTCGCCGTCTGGAACGTCGCGGACACCACCAACGCGTTCTACGCGTGCTCGGACATCAAGTTCTGATGTCCCGCGGGTAGCCCGTAGGGCGCCTGCGGATCTTCCGCTGTGGCTCGACACGGCGGCCCTGAGCCGGGGCCGCCGTTGCGGTGGGCGGCTGCTGAACCGGGCCGGGAACAGCACTGTGGGCGGTCTCCGCGAGGGAGACCGCCCACAGGCATGGTGTCGTGCGCCGTCAGGGACTCGAACCCCGGACCCGCTGATTAAGAGTCAGCTGCTCTAACCAACTGAGCTAACGGCGCCTGCTGACTCGAAAATAATACCTGGTCCCCAGGGGTGCTGATGACACCCGCCCGTCGAGGCCCCTGGCCGAGGCTGTCCCAGCCGCACATCGGGGACCGGTCGGCGGCGGCGACGCGCAGCAGCTCGGGCAGATCGCGGGCTGCCACCGCGCTCCGGGTCCCGCCCCTACAGGGCCAGCGAGAGCAGCACCGGAGCCGCGCGCCGGTTCAGCGTGTCCGCCGCCTCGCGGAGCCGGTGGGCGTCCTCGATCGGCAGTGACAGGGCGAGGCATCCGGCGGTGGCCCCGGCCGTCAGCGGCACCGCCGCGCAGACGGTGCCCACCGCGTACTCCTGGAGGTCCAGCACCGGGACCGTGGCGGGCTGGGCGTCGAGCTTGGAGAGGAGGACCTTCTCGCTGGTGATCGTCCGCGAGGTGAGCCGGGCGATCTTGTGCCGGGAGAGGTGATCGCGCCGCCCCTCGTGGTCGAGCTGGCCCAGGAGGCACTTGCCGACCGCGCTGGCGTGCGCGGAGGAGCGGAAGTCCACCCACTCGTTGACCGCCGGGGTGAGCGGCCCGTCGGCGACCTGGGTGACGCTGATCTCGCCGTCCACGTACCGGCTGAGGTAGACGGCGGCGCCGACCGAGTCGCGCAGCTGGTCCAGTGCCTGCTGGAGCCGGCCCTCCAGAGCCTGGCGGCGGGCCGCCCCGGAGCCGAGGAGCAGGAGGGAGGCCCCTATGACGTACACCCCGTCGCTGACCTGCTCGACGTACCCCTCGCGGCGCAGTGTCAGGAGCAGGGAGGCGAGGTGGCCGGCCGGCAGGCCCGTCTCACGCGAGATCAGCGCGTCGGTCACGCCGTCGCCGTGCTGGGAGACCGATTCGAGCACGCGCAGGGCGTACTGCACCGAGTGGAACGGTGCGGTCGGCTCCGGCTTCAACGCCACGGTGTCCCCCTACAAGGTTGTGACCGCAAGCTTCGGCCCCACGATAGCCGCCGGATCCCGCTTTCGGGACGGCAGTTGACAAGCAGGTGGGGCGCCCCGGCCCTGTCAGCTGGGGCGCACCCGTCCGGCATATGCCACCGTCATGGGCGGTGACGCAACGCCGAGGTCACAGGACCGCGTTGAGGAACTCGCGCGTACGTTCGTGCGACGGATCGGTAAAGATTTTCTCCGGGGTTCCGGACTCCACGACCCGGCCCGCGTCGAACATCAGCACCTTCTCCGAGACGTCCCGGGCGAAGTTCATCTCGTGGGTCACGCAGAGCATGGTGATGTCGGTGTTCCGGGCGATGTCGCCGAGCAGCTCCAGCACCCCCGCCACCAGCTCCGGGTCGAGGGCCGATGTCACCTCGTCCAGCAGCAGGATCTCCGGCTCCATCGCCAGCGCCCGGGCGATGGCCACGCGCTGCTGCTGGCCGCCGGAGAGCTGGGAGGGGTGCGCGTCGACCTTGCCGGCGAGCCCCACCAGGTCCAGCAGCTCCCTGGCCCGGGTCTCCGCCTCCTCGCGGTCCTTGCCCAGGACGCTGATCGGGGCCTCGGTGATGTTCTGGAGCACCCGCATGTTGGGGAAGAGGTTGAACTGCTGGAAGACCATGCCGATCTTCTTCCGGGACTCCCGCAGCTGCTTCTCGCCCGCGGGCTTCAGCGTCCCGCCCGGGGTGCGGACGTGGGACAGCGGGGAGCCGTTGACCCAGATCACGCCGTCGCTGACCTTCTCCAGCGTCATGAGCAGCCGCAGGATCGTGGTCTTGCCCGAACCGCTGGGCCCGATCAGGGTGACGTGCTCACCGCGGTCCACGGTGAAGTCCAGCTCGTCCAGGACCACGTGGTCGCCGTAGCGCTTGACGACCTTGTCGAAGCGGACCAGCGGCTCGCCCGTGCTCCCGGCCGCCGGTACGGCGTCCTCGGCGGCCGGGGCCTCCGTCTTCTGCAGGGGGAGGGGTTCAGTGGCCAAGGCGCTTCTCCAGCTTTCTCATCAACAGCGACGTGGGGTAGCTCGCGACCAGGAAGATCAGGCCGGCGAGAGTGAACACCTCGGTGTACGCGAACTGCTCGGCCCCGTACTTCCGGGCCTCGAAGACCATCTCCTGCACCGTGATCACGGCCAGGAACGGGGTCTCCTTGAACATCGAGACGGCGTAGTTCCCGAGGGCGGGCAGCACGTTGCGTACCGCCTGCGGCAGGATCACGGCCTGCCAGGTGCGCCGGGGCGGCAGCGACAGCGCGCGGCAGGCCTCCCACTGGCCCTTGGGTACGCCGTCGATCCCGGCCCGGTAGACCTCGGAGGTGTACGCCGCGTAGTGGATGCCCAGCACGGTGATGCCGATGTACAACGGCTCGACCGTGTTGAACAGGGCTGCCGCGCCGACCAGCTGGACCAGGAGCGGGGTGGAGCGGACGAACTCCGTGACGACCCGCACCGGGACCGTCACGAATCTACTGGGCGCGCGTCCGGCCACCGCGACGGCCAGCCCCAGCACGGCCGCCACCAGGGTGCCGAGCACGGTGGCCAGCAGGGTGACCTTGAACCCCTCCAGCAGGAGGGGCAGGGACTCGCCGACGGCGTCCCAGTCGAAGCCGTCGGTCATCGGGTACCTCCCACGGCGGCGGTGGACGCGCTGCGGCTCCTGAACAGGCTCGTCGCGCCGGTGGCCAGGCCGAGCCGCCGCTTGGCGCTCCGCTCCAGCAGGTTCATCAGCATCGTCAGCGCGTAGGCCAGGACGAAGTAGGCGGCCAGCAGGGTCAGATAGGCGGTGAGGGTCTCACCCGTGCGGTCGCGCAGGGTCTGGATCACCGTCATCAGATCGGCGGCCGAGATCAGCCACAGCAGCGGGGTGCACTTCAGAAGCTGGATCAGCAGATTGGTGAAAGAGGGGATCATCTGCACCCACGCCTGCGGCAGGACCACCTTCCACAGCCGCCTGGACGGGGACAGGTTGAGCGCGACCGCCGCCTCGTACTGCGCGCGCGGTACGGAGTTGACGGCGCCCCGCACCACCTCGGCGCCGTACGCACCGTAGTTGAGGCCGAAGGCGACCACCCCGCAGACCACCGGGGTCAGTTCGTAGCCGGTCAGCAGCGGCATCGCGTAGTAGAGCCAGAACAGCTGGATGTAGAGGGAGGTGCCCCGGAAGAACTCCACGACCACCCGGGAGAACCCGCGGGCCAGGAGCAGTCGGCTGCCCGCCATCAGACCGAGCGCGAAGGCCAGCAGTCCGGCCAGCAGCGCACCCAGGACCGTGGCCTGAAGCGTCACCCACAGGCCCGACCGGACCTGTGGGAACTCCTCGGCGAGGAGGGAGAAGAAGTCACTCATGCGTGCGCGTCCGCCCCGTCAGCCCTTGCACAGATCCGCGGTCCTCAGATCGACGGGCGGGATCTCCGACTCCCCGAACCCGTACTCCTTCAGCAGCCCCACATAGCGGGAGCGGTCCGACACGATCTTCTTCAGCTCGCGGTTGAAGGAGTCCCGCAGGTCCTCGTTGCCCTTGCGGAACACGGCGCCGCCCGGGGAGAACTGGGCGTTGCCGTCGATCTCCGGCACGAACGCCTCGGTGACCTCGGTGTCCGGGTTGGTCTTCGCCAGCCAGCGCAGCGAGATGCCGGTGAGCAGGAACGCGTCGACCCGGCCGCCCTTGACGGCGTCGGCCCCGTCCTGCGGCTTCTGCAGCGTCTTGATCCTGCCCTCGGGGATGCCGGCGCCCTTGGCGTAACTACCCTCCACCGCGCCCGACATGACGCCGATGGTGATTCCGGCCTCCTTGGCCGAGGCCAGGTCGGTGACCTTCTTCGGATTGCCCTTCTTCACCATGAGCGCGGTCGGTGAGATGAACTCCGGCTCGGAGAAGATCGCGTTGCCGCAGCGCTCGGGGGTGATGGCCATGCCCGCGCTGACCACGTCGTACTTCCCGGCCTGGAGCCCCGGGATCAGCCCGTCCCACTCGGAGAGCGTCGGCTTCAGCTCCTCCACGCCCAGCGCCTTGAAGATTTCCCGGTGCAGGGTCGGGGCCTCGCCCTTGAGCTCCTTGCCCTCCAGGTACCCGTACGGCGCCTCATTGGCGTACGCGACCCGTACGAAGCCCTGCTTGCGGAGCTTGTCCAGGGCGCCCTCGCCGGTGGCGGAGCCCGCGTCGGTCTTGCTGCAGGCGGTCAGGAGCCCGGGAACGACCAGAAGGCCACCCACGGCCGCCGATCGATTGAGGAAGCCCCGGCGGGAAAGGTTAGGGAAGTCAGCCATGGTTCGCGGTCTCCTGGAGGTCGAACAGTCCGGACAGGGTGAGCGCCTGCCCGATCCCGTACGTCTATGCAGGGAGCCGGGGCATGTAACCGAACGGTGGCCGGAGGGTGACCTTCCCGTGGCCTGACACGGGCGGAGGGTGACGAGGTCACTCCGGGGAGGTGCCTTCCTCCTTCGCGGAGGTGTCGGTGGACGGGACGTAACCGCGGTGCTTGTCCACCACATTGGGCAAGGGGCCACCACCCGCCCATAGTTCGTACATCGCCACGAACTGCTCGCCCAGCCGGTCGCGCCACCCGACCGTGTCCCCGCTCAGATGCGGTGAGATCAACAGGCCGGGAACGTCCCACAACGGGCTGTCCGGGCCCAGTGGTTCATCGTCGAACACGTCGAGCGCCGCCCCCGCCAGCCAGCGGCGGTTCAGCGCCGAGACCAGGTCCGCCTCCACCACGCTCGCCCCGCGCCCCACGTTGATGAACCGGGCCGAGGGTTGGAGCAGCCCGAAGAAGCGGGTGTCGAACATGCCGTACGTGGACGGGGTCAGCGGCACCGCGGAGATCACCCAGTCCGCGCGGGCCGCCAGCGGGCCCAGGTCCTCGATGCCGTGGATCGTGCGCCGGGCGCTCCGGCCCACCAGCGCCACCTGGACGCCCAGGCCGTGCAGCAGCCGGGTGATCTCCCGCCCGACGGGACCCGCGCCGACGACCACCGCCCGCGAACCGGCGACCTGCTGCCCCTCCCGGTGGTGCCAGCGCCGTTCCCGCTGGAGGGCGAGGGTGGTGGGCAGATCCTTGGCGAAGGCCAGCACCAGCCCGGCCACGTACTCGGCGACCGGCCGCTCGAAGACGCCCCGCGCGTTGGTGAGGACGGTGTCGGACGCGGCCAGCTCCGGGCAGAGCAGCCGGTCCACGCCCGCGCTCGCCGCGTGCACCCAGCGCGGCCGCGGCCCCCCGCCGGGCCAGGCCTCACGCACCGCGTCGGAGGTGACGTCCCACACCAGCAGCACATCGGCGTCCGGCAGCCGGGCGGCGAGCCCCGCCGCTCGGGTGCGCACGACGCGGGCCCGGCCGGTCAGCCGGCCGAGGCGGGGGGACGGATCGGCATCGAGGACGAGAACGACGGGTTCCGGCATCGGTGGCTCATCACTCCGCAACGTCGCAGGTCGCCATGGGCGCAGGCATGATCACGGGCTCCGCGGGGACCACGCTCGCAGCAGCTTCCACCCGCGTCAACACGGCCCGCGGCGCGCCCCGCCCACCCGCCGCCGTCGCCCTACCGGGGGAATACTTGACAGGGGCAGGGGCACCAGTGGCTTTCCGCGCCCGACGCGAAGGAAGGGTGAACATGACCACGACCGTAGGACTTCTCTACCCGGGCCACGCCGCCGAGGACGACTTCCCGCGGATCGAGATCACGCTGGACACGGACATCAGGCTGCCGCTGTTCTCCACCGAGGCGGCCGAGGACTCCTACCGGCGGGGTCCCCTGCTGGAATCCGGTGCGCCGGACCGGCTCGCCGAGGGCGTCGAGGAGCTGCGGCTCGCGGGCGCGGAGGCACTCGTCTGGGCGAGCCCCGGCGGCAGTTTCGCGTACGGCTGGGAGGGCGCCCACAACCAGATCGCCACGCTGGCCCGGAGCGCGGGCCTGCCCGCCTCCAGCACCGCCTTCGGCTTCGTCCACGCGGTACGGGAGCTGGGCGCCGGCCGGGTCGCGGTCGCCGCCGCCTGGCCCGAGGACATCACCGCGCTCTTCGCCGAGTTCCTGGTGGCCGGCGGTGCGGAGGCGGTGGCTTCCCGGAGCGCCGGTGTCGCCACGGCCGCCGAGGTCGCGGAGTGGGAGCCGGGCCAGGTCCAGGAGCTCGCCCTCGCCGCGGACCACCCGGACGCCGAGGTGCTGCTGCTCCCGGACGCGGCCCTGCACACGGCCGCGCTCATCCCCGAACTGGAGGAGGCGCTCGGCAAGCCGGTCCTCACGGCGAACCAGGTGAGCGTCTGGGAGGGCCTGCGGCTGACCGACCGCCGGATCTGGGCCCCGACGCTCGGCACCCTCTTCGCCACCCGCCCGCCGGCGCCGGGTGCGGTGGAGCCGAAGGGCATCGAGGTGCGGGAGTAGCGCGCCCGCCCCCTGAAGGCCCTCCGAGGAACAGGTCCTGGAATAAGCGGAGCCTCCCTCCCGTTGTACGCCTTCGATACGTACGACGAGCACCACCGGGAGAGGGCCGACACGTGGACGAGATCCGAGGCGACGAGACGGGCGGCGACGGAGTGCGAGGCGGCGACGGAACCCGGGGTACGGCCGGCGGCACGGCCCCCGTACCGCTCTCCGTACTCGACCTGGTGACCGTGGGCCAGGGACGCACCGCGACCCAGGCCCTGCGCACCGGCGTCGAGATCGCGAAGCTCGCCGAGAGCCGCGGCTTCCACCGCTACTGGGTCGCCGAGCACCACTCCATGCCCGGGGTCGCCTCGTCCTCCCCGGCCGTGATCCTCGCGCACATCGCCGCCCACACCGAGCGCATCCGGCTCGGCTCCGGCGGCGTCATGCTGCCCAACCACGCCCCGCTGGTGATCGCCGAGCAGTTCGGCACCCTGGAGGCGATGGCCCCCGGCCGTGTCGACCTCGGCCTCGGCCGGGCCCCCGGCACCGACGGCGCGACGGCGGCCGCCCTGCGCCGCAGCGACCGGCTCAACGAGGGTGCGGACGATTTCCCGCAGCAGCTGAGCGAGCTGATCCGGTTCCTGGACGACGACTTCCCCGACGGGCACCCGTACGCCCGGATCCACGCCGTACCGGGCCCGGTCCAGGCGACCGCCCCCGGCGGGGTGCAGTCTGCGCACCGGCCGCCCGTCTGGCTGCTGGGCTCCTCGGGCTTCAGCGCCCGGCTGGCGGGCACACTCGGGCTGCCGTTCGCCTTCGCCCACCACTTCTCGGCGCAGAACACGATCCCGGCGCTCGACCTCTACCGGGAGTCCTTCCGGCCCTCCGCCGTGCTGGACGCCCCGTACGCCCTGATCGGCGTCTCCGCGCTGGCCGCCGGCGACGAGCGCGAGGCCCGCCGCCAGGTGCTGACCGGCGCCCTGTCCATGGTCCGGCTGCGCACCGGGCGCCCGGGGCTGATCCCGAGCCCGGAGGAGGCGGCCGCGTACGACTTCTCCCCGATGGAGCGGGAGTTCGTCGACGGCTGGCTCTCCAACGTCATTCACGGCACCCCCGACGAGGTCCGCACCGGCCTGGACGACCTGGCCAAGCGCACCGGGGCCGACGAGCTGATGATCACCGCCAACGCGCACGGCGGCGACGCCCGGCTGCGCAGCTACGAGCTGATCGCCGACGCGTACGGGCTGCCGAACGACGGCTAACCCGGGGTCGGCCGGGCCGTGATCAGCGCCGCGATCAGCTCCGGCGCCACGGCCCGGGAGTACAGCCACCCCTGGCCGGTGTCGCAGCCGATCCGGCGCAGCCGCTCCGCCTGCCCGGCCGTCTCCACGCACTCCGCGGTCACGGTCAGGCCCAGGCGGTGGGCCAGCTGCACCATCGCCTCCACGATCGTCTCGTCGGCGGGGCTGGGGTGCGTACCGTCCTCGTACCGGAACCCCTTCACGAACGCCCCGTCCAGCTTCAGTACGGAGACGGGCAGCCGGCTCAGGTAGGCGAGGTTGGAATACCCCGTCCCGAAGTCGTCGATGGCGATCCGTACGCCCATGTCGCTCAGTGCCTGGAGGGCGCGCAGCGGGCGGCCCCCCGAGCCCATCACCGCCGACTCGGTCAGCTCCAGCTGGAGCAGCCCGGGGGCCAGGCCCGTCTCGCTGAGGATCTGCGCCACGTCCGCCACCAGGTCGGAGTCCCAGACCTGGCGTACGGCGACATTGACGCTGATGAAGAGCGCCGGCTCGTCCGGGTGGTCCAGTTGCCAGCGCCGCGCCTGGCGGCAGGCGGTGCGCAGCACCCACTGGCCGAGTTGCACGATCGAGCCGTCCTCCTCGGCGATCCCGACGAACCGATTCGGCGAGAGCACGCCGAACTGCGGGTGGTTCCAGCGCACCAGCGCCTCCACCCCGCGCACGACGCCGTCCGCCATGCCGACCAGCGGCTGGTACTCCAGGGTGAACTCGCCGCGCTCCACAGCGGGCCGGAGTGTCGAGGAGAGGGCCTGGCGGGTCATGCGGTGCGCGTTGCGTTCCGGGTCGAAGAGGGTCCAGCGGGCCCGGCCGTCGGCCTTCGCCCAGTACAGCGTGGTGTCGGCGGCCTGCATCAGACCGGTGGGCGAGGTGCCCGCCACCGGACGCTCCACCACCCCGATCGAAGCGGAGACCGACAGTCGCTGCCCGGCCAGGTCGAAGGGGTGCTGGAGGGCGGTCAGGACCGAGCGGGCCAGCTCGGTGAGGGCCTCCGTACCGCCGGAGTCCTCCACCAGGATCGCGAACTCGTCGCCGCCCAGGCGCGCCACCAGCCGGCTGCCGCCCGGGTTGCGGCTCGCGTCGTTCTCGGCGCAGTCGGTGAGCCGGGACGCGACGGCGGCCAGCAGCCGGTCGCCGATCCGGTGGCCCAGGGTGTCGTTGACCGCTTTGAAGCCGTCCAGGTCCAGATAGCAGAGCCCGATCCGGCCATGCCGGGGGAGCATCGAGTCGTCCTGGTACGGCGGGATCTCCAGGGCCACCGAGAGCCGCTCGAAGAACAGGGTCCGGTTGGGCAGCCGGGTCACCGGGTCGTGCATCTGGAGGTGACGCAGCCGGTCCTGGAGCTCGCGCCGGTCGCTGATGTCCGCCACCGTCAGCAGGACCCGTGCGGGCTCCGCGGCTGAGGTCCCCGTCATCGGTACGACGGTGACCTCGGCCCACAGGGTGCGCCCGTCGGGGTGTTTGAGGCGGCGGGTGCAGCGGAACCGGGAGCGGCGACCCTGGAGCACCTCGCGGTAGGCGTGCCAGGTGCGGTCGTCGGAGGCCAGGTCGACCAGCTCGCACGCCTGCCGGTCGGCCAGGGCCCGGGGCGTCGTGCCCAGGAGTCCGCCGAGGGCGCGGTTGGCCCGCACGACGTGTCCCCGGCCGTCCACGACGGCCATGGGCAGGGTGGCGGCGTTGAAGGCGGCGCGGTGGTCGCGCAGCTCGGTGGCGGCGGCGCCCGCCGCGCTCCGGAGCGCGGCGGCGACCCGCGCTGCCGCGCGTGACGTATGACGCTGGGTGACCGGCGTGTCCACGGCGTCCGGGGATGTGCCTGCCGGGGCCCGGGGCCCTTCGGAGGTTCCGCTCACCGCTCGCTCCCGCTGTGAAGGTTGTCGTGAACAGGTGGGGTCGGACAGAGCACCGGGTGGTGAACCCGTGAAAGGGCCCGATCCACGCGGGAAAGCGTGGTGAAGCATAGAGGGTGGCGCGTGGGGCGTTCCAGCTCGCATCCGGCCATGGCTCGACCGAACGGCCGGTCTGCGCCGTTCCAGTTTGCCCGCTCCTGATGGTTTCTGCGCGGTTCTGTTGCATCGGCCCGTCGATCCAGCCGACGGTGACGCTCAGTAAAGGTATGGGGTGTGGTGTCGTCGGCGCATCCGCGCTGCGGCCCGTGTGGCGCGTGTGACCCGTGTGGGGCAGCACAACAGGGCGCATCGCCAGAGAACGGCACAGGGTGGACGAGACGTACCGCGTTCCCACCCGGAGGTCGATGTGCAGCGTGAGCCCGGACCCGGGGGAGCGGAGCGACTGAGGCTGCGCAGTCTGGCGGCCGCCCTGACCTCCCTTCTGGCGCTCGCCGCCACCTCGCTCGCGGCCGGTCCCGCCGCGGCCGCCGTGCGCGACGCGACCCCGTGCGCGCTCCCCAGGACCTCCGTGCACCACTCGCTGGGTCTGGACAGCTGGAACGGGGCCTACCCGCAGCCGGACCGGCGCCTCGACGCGGTGATGATCTTCCTGTCGTTCCCGGACTCGAAGCCCGTGCTCACCCCCGAACTGCTGACCGCCGACCACTTCCCCTCGACCACCCGCTTCTTCGAGCGCGCCAGCTACGGCAGGTTCACCCTCCGCCCGCATCCGCAGCAGACCTGGACGCGGATGCCGCGCGCCTCCACCTGGTACGGCATAGAGCGCGACTGGGACGCCAGGAAGCGCACCGCCTACCTGCGCGACGCGATCGCCGCCGCCGACGGGGACGTCGACTTCTCGGCGTACGACATCGTCTATCTGGTCGCCGACCCGGACGCCCCGGGCGTGGACTCCGACGCCACGAAGGTCGTCAACTTCGACCGGCCGCTGCGCGCCGACTCCACCGACATCCGGCGCGTCGTCACCGTCTTCGAGCAGCATCCGCCCGACCGCAACGTCCTCGCCCACGAGACCGGGCACGTCTTCGACCTGGCCGATCTCTACCACCGGCCCACCGACGGCAAGGGCGACTGGGACACCTACGTCGGCGACTGGGACGTCATGGGCAGCCAGTTCGGCCTGGCGCCCGACCTCTTCGGCTGGCACAAGTGGAAGCTCGGCTGGCTGGGCGGCCCCCAGGTCGTCTGCGTCCATGGCTCGGCAGACCTCACCCTGGAGCCGATCGCCGCCGCCCCCGTGCCCGGCGGATCGATCGGGAACCGGCTCGCTGTCGTCCGGACCGGGGAGGACAGCGTCCTGGCCATCGAGGCCCGCGGCGCCACCGGCAACGACCGGGGGACCTGCACCGAGGGCATTCTGCTCTACCGGGTCCGCGGCGGCACGGCCTCCGGCGGCGGCCCGGTCGAGGTGATCGACACGCACCCGGAGACCGGTTCCTGCTGGGACCGATCGGTCTACCCGCCGCTCGCCGACGCCCCGCTCACGGAGGGCGAGACCTACACCGTGCCGGGCGAGCGCACCCGCGTGGAGGTCGCCGACCGTACGCCGTCCGGCTCCTGGACGGTCAGGATCACCACCGGAGTCTGACGGGCGCCGGGAGAACACGAAGAAGCCCCCCGCTTACGCGAGGGGCTTCTTCCGTCGGTGCGCCGTCAGGGACTCGAACCCCGGACCCGCTGATTAAGAGTCAGCTGCTCTAACCAACTGAGCTAACGGCGCCTGCGGACGTCGTAGACATTAGCACCCTGATCCGCCAGAGGAAAAATCGAATGCCCGGACCCCTGGGACACCGCCGACCGGCGCACCCGGACGCAGGCCCAGAGCAGCACATCGGGCCCGGGCAGCCAGGGAGCGCGGGTGTCGGGCGCCACCAGCCAGCGCGGCCCCGAACCACCGGACGGGCAGGTCAGGGGCGGTACGGTGACGGCGTCGCCGGTGCCGTGACAGAGCAGCGGGGGCACCTCGCCGCGCTGCGTGCGGGACGTCTCCCCGCCGCCGGACCCCCACTCCTCCCAAGCCAGCAGCGAGGGCAGCCGCTGGGCCGTCCCGGGGGCCGCGAAGAGCAGCATCCGGCCCCGGTGCACGGCGACGGGACCGGAGCCGGGGCCCTCGGCCCAGAGTCGCTCCAGCATCCGCCGGCCGAACAGCGCGGGCACGTTGACGACGTCGAACTGGGAGCCGCAGGGCAGCACCCCGGGGGAGGACGGGCGCTCTTCCCACTGCGCGAGCGTGGAACGCGGGTAGGCCGAGGCCCCCGCCAGCCAGGCGGCACCGGCGGCGGTCACCTGGGCGGCCTGCGCCCCGGTCTGGTCCCGCAGCAGGGCGAAGATGTCGACGGCGTGGGGCGCGGCTCCGCCGGCCTGCAGGGTCGTTTCGTCTTTCAGCCAAGCGCTCATGGCAAAAAGGTCTACCGGGAGTGACGGGACTGATTCCGAGAGTTGCCGGAAACCAGGACAGGACGGGAGGGGAGGGAGTATCTTGCCCGCCCGGAATATGCCACGGGACCTGACCTCCGGCCTGAGAGCCCCTCCCCGGAACCCTGTGCGACCGGGACTCAGGCGTTGGACGCGTCCAGCAGGGACCGTCCGAACTCGATCATCTTCTTCGCGTAGTCCTCGGTCCACTCCGCGCGCTCCGCGACGTCCGCCGCCGTCAGCCGGTCGAACCGGCGTGGATCGGCGAGCTGCGCCGCCGCCATCGCCTGGAACTCCACCGACCGGTCCGTCGCCGCGCGGAAGGCCTGCGTCAGCTCGGTCGCGCGGGCCAGCAGCTCGCGGGGGTCGTCCATCGACTCCAGGTCGAAGAAGTGCTCCGGGTCGGCCACCGCCTCCGACGGCTCGAAGAGCAGCGGCGCGGGGCGCAGCCGCTGCCGTTCGTTCCGCTCGGACTGTGTCATGTGCTGTTCCTTCCTCTGGCGGCCCCGGACGGCCACCCTCCATTGTCCAACCCCGCGCAAGAGGGCCACAGGCCTTACGGGGCCGGGGGCTTCGCTACGGCTTCCACCGCACCCGGTGCTCGGCGAGGTGGGCCAGCACCGCGTGGTTCGCCTCCCAGCCGTCGGGGAACTTCACCGTGACGCCGAGCTGGACCGGCTCCGTGGACGGGTGCTCGTCCAGCAGGTCCGCCACCCCTTCCCGGCACACCACGACGCAGGCGTGCCGGTGGCGCGAGGCCAGCACGCACAGGCGGCCCGTCTCCAGGTGGAAGGCGGTCGCGTCGGGGCGGCCCGACAGCGGGTGCAGGACCACCGTGACGTCGAACTCGCGGCCCTGGAGGCGGTTCGCCGTGTCCACCGCCACCCCTGTGACGCCCAGCTCGGTGAGGGCCGCCCGCACCGCCGCCGCCTGGTCGCGGTGGGCCGTGCCGACCGCCACCCGGTCCGCCGTCACCGGCACCGGGTCCTCCGCCCGCTCGCTGGTGGCGACGCCGCCCCGGTCCAGCAGCCGGCGGACCACCAGCGCCACCGCCCGTACCGCCTCGGGGTCCGTACGCGGGGTGTGCCGGGCCGGCAGCTCCAGCAGCCCCCATCCGGCCTCCGCCGCCTCGTCCAGCACCCGGTCCGGGCCCGAGCCGTCCGACGCCACCCCGAAGGAGAGCTTCCGGTCCCCGTGGCCCGTACCGCTGCGGAACGGTGTGTACGGGTAGAACGCGTCGGACACCAGCGGCGCCGCCGACGCCGGGAGCCGCCAGGAGACCGGCAGCCGGTGCTGCGGCAGCTCCGGGTTGTGCGCGAGGAGCGTGGAGACCGCACTCGCGGACGGGTCGTAGCTCAGCCCCGCCCACTGGTCCGCGCCCACGATCGAGAACGGGTCCAGCTGCCCCGGATCCCCGACGAACAGCGCCCGCTCGAACAGCCCGGCCACGGCCAGCAGCGCGTCCGAGCGCATCTGGTACGCCTCGTCGACGATCGCGTGCCCCCAGGGCTCCACGTTCTTCACGTGCGCCCACTTGGCGGCCGTCGAGATCACCACGTCGAGCCCGGCCAGATCGCCCGCCTTCGCCGACTTCCTCACGTTGCCGAGGCCGTCCAGCACCTTGTCGTACGGGTCGGAGTCGCTGCTGTGCAGCCGCCCCACCGGCAGCTCCGGGTCCTTCTCCGCGAGCCGCACCACCAGGTCGTCGACCTGGGCGTTGGTCTGCGCGATCACCATCAGCGGATGCCCGGCGGCGGCCAGCTCCAGGGCCGCCCGGACCACCAGGGTCGACTTCCCGGCGCCGGGCGGGGAGTCCACGACGATGCCGCGGGCGCTGCCGCGCAGGGTGTCGTCGAGGATCGCCCCGGTCGCCCGTGCCGCCTCCGCACCGGGGTCGAAGACGGTCCTCACAGCGGTCCCTCCGTGGTGACGGGGGTCGAGGTCACAGCAGGTCCTCCGAGGTCACGGGGTCGGGGTGCTCGGCGCGGGTGGCGGCGTCCGCGCCCGGCGGGCCGCCGTGCGTCCACGGGGTCTCCTCCGGGTCGGGCAGCTTCGGCCCGCCGCGCTGGTCGTGTTCGAACAACGTCCAGGCGATCCGCTCACCCGGCTCCGGCAGCGAACCGGGCGCGGGCTCCCTGCCCCGCCCCATCCGGTCCATGATCCGCACAACGAGCCGGACCTCGCCCTCCTGGTCCGGCTCCTGCGCGTACCGCACGAACTCCGCCGTCTGCGGCTTGCCGTCCAGCGAGCGGTACACCTTGGTCCGCTCGCCCAGGTGCGGCCGCTCGTCCGTGCGGAGGGTGACCAGCGGGCGCGGGGACGGCCGCCTGGACTCGGTGTACGCCATCTCGACTTCGGTCACGTCCGCCAGGAACGCCTCGCCCGCCAGCCGCCGCCCGGCCAGCACCAGCGGATCGTCCAGCGCTTCCTGCGCCTCCAGCTGGGCCTGCGCGGTCTCCCGGGAGGCCAGCTTCTGCGCGGCGGTCACCGCGTCGTCGCGGCGCGGCTGCGGCGGCTCGCCGGAGCTCACCCGGTCCCGGTGGGCGGTGAACGACCAGCGGTCCCGGGTCCAGCGGTCCTCGGCCCGCGCCCCCTCGGGCAGCTCGCGCAGCAGGTCGAGCCCCTGCCACACCTTGTCCCAGGTCGGCAGCATCACGTTCGCGAGAAGGGAGCGGATCTCGCGCTCGGCGTTGCTCAGCTCGCCGAGGCGCCCGTCCGCCGTGAGCCCGTCCTCGGCCGCGGCGAACGCCGTACGGGCCCGGTCGTACTTCTCGATCGCCGGGGCGAGGAGCCGGTTGTCGAAGGCCGGGTCGGTGGCGGGGCCGGCGGGCGGGCACAGGAGCTGCCCGTCCTGGTCGCGCCCCAGCTCGGCGGCCAGGGCGGCTTCCGCGCCGCTCGCGTCCCCGGGCGGGTCGATCCAGGCGAGCAGCGCCCCCAGGTGCTGGTCCTCCAGGCTGCTCTGGCCGGTCGCCCAGTGCCGGTTCAGCAGATCCGTGGCGGCGAGCAGCAGTGAGGAGCCGGGCACCCGGGCCCTCTCCCCGTAGTGCGTGAGCCAGCGGCCGAGCAGGGGGACGCGCGCCGGGGCCGGGTACGGCGTCTGTGGGTCGTCCTCGGCTGTCCGGCGAAAGCGCATGGAGCGGCCCAGCAGCCGGACGAACTCGATGCCGGACCGGCTCGGCAGGATCAGCTGGGGCGCGTCCGTGCACAGCTCGACCTCGACCTTGGTCTTCTTGCCGGTCGCGGGATCGGTCTCGTTGCGCTCGGCGGGCTCGACCACGTCCGCGTACGCCTCGATGTGCGGAAGCACCGCCTCCGCCAGCTCGGCCAGGAACGCGAACCGCAGGTCCCGGTCGCGCGGCTGGGGGACGGCCAGCAGCCGGGGCGCCTCGCGGTCCGTGCCGACCAGGGCGCCGAGCGGGGCCCCGGCCTCCCCGGCGGTGGTCAGCGGCACGATCACCAGGGGCCGGTCGGTGAGGTGGCGGTGGCGGACGGTGGCCAGCGGCTGGGCGCGGCCCGAGTCGACCGCCTCCAGCCGGGCGAGCGTGGTGATCAGCGACATGCGGCGACACCCTCCGGCACCTCGGCGCGCCGGGCCGCCGCACTCTCCAGCGCGTC
>NZ_JBEXSI010000076.1:0-26908 GCF_040613515.1 Streptomyces sp. NPDC006261 | reverse complement strand
TCGCGTGTGCGGCCCGGGTTGTTGCCGTTGTCGTTCGCGCAGCGGCGGTTGTGGTTCCTGTACAAGTTCGAGGGTGCGTCGGCGACGTACAACATGCCGTTGGTCCTCCGGTTGGCCGGGAAGCTGGACGCCGGTGCGTTGGAGGCGGCGATCAATGATGTGATCGCCCGGCACGAGCCGTTGCGCACGGTCTTCCCCGACATCGACGGACAGCCCCACCAACGGGTGCTTCTCCCGGAGCAGGCGCGGATCGATGTCGCGGTGGAGGAGCTCGGTGAGGAGCAGGTGTCCGAGCGGGTGGCACGGATCGTGCGGCACGGTTTCGAGCTGGACCGGGAGGTCCCGGTGCGGGCCGGGCTGCTCGTGACCGGGCCGGACACCTCCGTACTGGTCCTGATCATCCACCACATCGCCGCCGACGGCTGGTCGATGGGGCCGCTGGTGCGCGACCTGGTCGCCGCGTACACCGCCCGCCGCGACGGCGCACGCCCCGATTGGGCGCCGCTGCCGTTGCAGTACGCCGACTTCACGCTCTGGCAGCACGACCTGCTCGGTGACGATGCCGATCCGGACAGCCTGTTCGCCCGGCAGGCCGCGTACTGGTCCGACCAGCTGGCGGGGCTGCCGGAGCTGGCCACGCTGCCCACGGACCGGCCGCGCCCGGCGCTCCCGACGTACCGTGGCGACGTCACGCAGTTCCACATCGGGGCTGACACGCATGCCGGGTTGCGGCAGTTGGCACGTTCGGCGGACGCGACGCTGTTCATGGTCCTACAGGCGGGGCTGGCGGCTCTGCTGTCGCGGCTCGGGGTCGGGGACGACATCCCCGTGGGGTCGCCCATCGCAGGCCGTGGTGACGAGGGCCTGGACGATCTGGTCGGGTTCTTCGTCAGCACGCTGGTGCTGCGCACGGACACCTCGGGGTCCCCGACCTTCGCCGAGCTGCTGGCGCGGGTGCGGGAGACCTGCCTGGCCGCGTACACCCACCAGGACCTGCCGTTCGAGTACCTGGTGGAGAAGCTCAACCCCCAGCGGTCCACCGCTCACCACCCCTTGTTCCAGGTGGTGCTGGTCCTGCAGAACGACGACGGGGCCCGCTTCGAGCTGCCGGGCCTGCGGGTGGGGGCCGAGAAGGCGGGGGCCGGGTCCGCCAAGTTCGACGTCTTCGTCAGCGTCACCGAGACGTTCGACGAAGACGGCGCACCGGCCGGTATCGCCGGCCTCGTCGAGTACGCCACCGACCTGTACGACGCGGCGACCATCGACGCGTTCACAGCGCGCTGGTCGCGCCTGCTGGGCTCGGCGGTCGGCGACCCCCGACAGCCGGTGAGGTCACTGGAGATCCTCGCCCCGGGCGAGCGCGGCAGGCTGCTCGCCTGGTCCGGAGCCGACCGGGCCGACCTGCCACCGGTGACCCTGCCGGAACTGTTCGCCGCGGCGACCCGGCGGGCACCGGACGCGGTGGCGACGGTCTCGGGCGAGGGCGAGATGGCCTACCGCGAACTGGACCGCCGCTCGAACCGGGTCGCCCACCGTCTGCTGCGCCTGGGCGTCGGCCCCGGGCAGCGGGTGGCCTTGCTGATGCGGCGCGGTCCGGAGCTGGTCGTCGCCATCCTGGGCGTGATCAAGACCGGCGCCGCCTACGTTCCGGTGGACCCGGACTATCCGGCCGACCGGATCGCCTACATGCTGGCCGACGCCGAGCCCGCCGTGGTCCTCGACGACGGCTGGGCGGACGGGGCTGACCAAGAGGCGCTCCCGGACACCGACCCGGGCGTGACGATCCATCCCGCGCACACCGCGTACGTCATCTACACCTCCGGCTCCACCGGCCGGCCCAAGGGTGTCGAGGTGACCCACGCCGGGTTCGCCAACCTCGCGCGGGCCCAGCTGGACGCGTTCGCGCTCACGCCGGACAGCCGGGTGCTGCAGTTCGCCTCGCCCAGCTTCGACGTCTCCGTGTGGGAGCTGGTGATGGCCTTCGCCTCGGGTGCGGCCCTCGTGGCCGCCTCCGCCGACGCGTTGGCCGGCGAGGCGCTGGCGGGGACGCTGAGCCGTCAGCGGGTGACCCATGTGACACTGCCCCCCTCCGTGCTGGCCACCCTCGACGCACAGGGGCCCGGCACACCCTTCCCGGACCTGGCGGTGCTGCTGGTGGCAGGTGAGGCGTGCTCACCGGACCTGGTGGAGCGCTGGGCGCCCGGCCGCCGCATGATCAACGCGTACGGGCCCACCGAGTCGACGGTCGGCGCGGCGATGAGCACCCCCCTGACCGGCCGCGAGACCGGAGTGGTCCCCATGGGACGGCCCCTGTTCGGTCTCTCGGGGTACGTCCTGGACGCCGGACTTAACCCGGTGCCGCAGGGCGTCATTGGCGAGCTGTACGTGGCCGGGGCGGGCCTGGCCCGTGGCTATCTGGGCCGGCCGGGGCTCACGGCCGAACGGTTCGTGGCCAACCCGTTCGGCGGCGCGGGCGAGCGGATGTACCGCACCGGTGACGTGGTCCGGTGGAACGCCGAGGGGCAGCTGGAGTACCTCGGCCGCGCCGACGACCAGGTCAAGATCCGCGGCTTCCGGGTCGAACCCGGCGAGGTGCAGGCCGAGTTGCTGCGGCAGCCCGGCATCGTCCAGGCCTACGTGAGCGTCCACCGGCACGGCGGCACCGATCCGCGGCTCGTCGCCTACGTGGTGCCCGAGGACCTCGACGGCTTCTCGGTGACCGCCGTGCGCGAGACGCTGCGCGACCGGCTGCCGGGCTACATGGTGCCCGCGGCGGTGACGGCCCTGCCCGAACTGCCGCTGAGCCCCAACGGCAAGGTGGACCGCAAGTCACTGCCGGCCCCCGACTACGGGGGCCGGTCGGGCCGTCCTCCGCGCACCCCGCAGGAAGAGGTGCTGTGCACGCTCTTCGCCGAGGTCCTGGGCCTGTCCGGGGTGAGCGTGGACGACGGATTCTTCGACCTCGGCGGTCACTCCCTGCTCGCCACCGGACTGATCAGCCGGATCCGGGCCATCCTCGGCGTCGAACTGCCGCTGCGGATCCTCTTCGAGGCGCCCACCGTCGCCGAACTCGCACTGCGGCTCGACCAGGACGCGGACGAGGGGACCGGCCGGGGCCCGGCATCCACGGGAGCGTCCAGCGCCTTCGAGGTGCTGCTGCCGCTGCGGACCAAGGGAGACCGGGCGCCCCTGTTCTGCCTGCATTCGGGTGGCGGGATGTGCTGGAACTACGCGAGCCTGCTGCCGCACATAGGCGCCGACATCCCCGTCTACGGTCTCCAGGCCCGGGGGCTGTCGGACCCGGACAGGCTGCCGGGGACGGTCGAGGAGGTGGCCGACGACTGCATCGAGGCCATGGTGGGGGTGCAGCCCGAAGGACCGTACCGGCTGATGGGGCACTCCTTCGGGGGCATCATCGCCCACGCGATGGCTGCCCGGCTGGCCGAGCGCGGTCAGCGGGTCGAGCTGCTCGTCTGCCTCGACGCCAAGCCGGCCGAGGACGAGGAGGACATCCCCGAGCACGCGCACGAGGCGTACTACCGGGGAATCCTCGAACTGCTGGGGGTGAGCACCGCCGAAGTACCCGTGGAGGAGATGACGTTCGAGGAGTTCGCGGCGGTGGCCCGGACGACCAACACCGTCCTCGGCAGCATCGAGGAGAGCGAGTTCCTCACCATCATGCGGGTCATGGAGAACAACATCGCCATCACCCGGGGATATCGGCACCGACGGGTCGAGTCCGAGATGATGCTGTTCGCGGCCACCCAGGAGACCGACAGCGTGCTGGAGGCGGACGTGTGGCACGCGTACCTCGACGGCCCGGTGGAGTACCGGCGGATGGACTGCTCCCACGCCGGCATGCTCAAGCCGGAGACGCTCAGTGAGATCGGCGCGTTGGTCCAGGACCGCCTGCGGCACGGCTCCGCCGATTCCTGAGGGAGGTGTGCCGGCAGGGCGGGAGACCTGGTACATCTCCGGCGTGCTCGCGCCCGTGGAGGTCATGACCTCCACGGGCGGGTGGTCACTATGCCGGGCCACCGCGCAGCCGGACCCGGTCCGGCGTGAGCTCCCCGACCGAGGTGGCGCCCAGCAACTGCATGGTCTGCCGGAACTCCGTGCAGAGGATGTCCAGGGTCCGGTTCACGCCGGCCTCCCCGCCCGCCATCAGCCCGTAGAGGTAGGCGCGGCCGACGAGGACGGCCGTGGCACCCATGCAGACCGCCGCCACCGCGTCCGCGCCGGACCGTACGCCTCCGTCGAGGTAGACCTCCGCGGCGCCGTCGACCGCCCGTACCACGGCGGGCAACTCCTCCAACGGCACCGGTGAGCGGTCCAGTTGCCGCCCGCCGTGGTTGCTGACGACGAGGGCGTCCACGCCGAGCCCGGCGATCATCCGGGCGTCCTCGGCCGTCTGGACGCCCTTGACGATGAGCTTGCCCGGCCAGACCTCCCGCAGCCAGGCCACGTCATCGGCCCTCGCCCCGGGATCGAACATCAGGTTGCCGAGATCCGCGACGGTGCCCTGCCACCGGCTGAGGGAGGCGAACTCCAGGGGCGGGGTGGTCAGCAGGTTCATCCACCACCACGGCCGCAGCGCCCCGTCCAGCAGAGTGCGCGCGCTCAGCGCCGGCGGAATGGTCATGCCGTTGCGCACATCCCGCAGCCGTGGCCCCGCGACCGGTGTGTCCACGGTCAGCATCAGTGCCTCGTAGCCCGCCTCGGCGGCGCTGAGCACCAGGTCGAGGCTGCGGGCCCGGTCCCGCCACAGGTACAGCTGGAACCAGCGGCGGACTCCGGGTACGGCGGCGGCCAGCGGCCCGGCGGCCGTGGTCCCCATCGTGGACAGCGTGTACGGCACGCCGTGGGCCGCCGCGGCCCGAGCCACGGCCGTCTCGCCCTCGTGGTGCATCATCCGGGTGAAGCCGGTCGGGCCCAGCGCGATCGGCAGCGCGGCCACCTCGCCCAGCACTGAGGTCGAGGTGTCGACGGACGAGACGTCCCGCAGCACGCTCGGCCGGAACTCGATCCGGCGGAACGCGGCCCGGTTGCGGGCGAGCGTGAGTTCCTCGCCAGCGCCTCCGTCCGTGTAGTCGAACACGGCTCGCGGCGTACGGCGACGGGCGATCGCCCGCAGGTCCGACACATCGGCGGCGGCGGCGAGCCGTCGTCGGGTGGCATCGAGGTGCGGCCATCGTGGCCGCAGCAGCGGCAGGAGTTCCGCCGCACGCGGGATCCGGCGCCGGGGGCGGTCGCCCACCGGAGATGACGGGTAGCCGTCCATGGCCCCACCTTCTTCTCTGGGGCCCTCGTGGCCGGCCGCGGGCCGCGCCCGCGAAGCCCCGGGGGCCCGGTCCTGCCACGTCACGGGCACTGTACGTCCGCGAGCGAACGGGGGACGACAACTGTTCGGCTGCGCAGTACTGCCGGGATCCCACCGGTTCGCGTACCGCACCGGGAACCCGTACGTCACCGGGCGGGCCGGTGCGTTCCGACGTGGGGGAGCGGCCCCGACCCGGTCGGTTTCCGGCCCGCCACGATCCTGGGGCCCCGTTCAACTGCGCAGGAGGCCCGGACACCGCGCGTCTATCGTGACGCCATGGTTCTTCCCGAGGTGATCCGGATCGTCTCCCGTGACTCGCCCATGGCGCTGGCCCAGGTCGAACGGGCACGCGCCGCACTGGGCGCGGCGTACCCGGGGACGCTGACCGAGGTGGTTCCCGTGCGCACCACCGGCGACCGGTGGCTGGGTGACCTGTCGCTGGTCGATGGCAAGGGCGCCTTCACCAAGGAGGTGGACGCCGCGCTGCTGGCCGGAGCGGCCGATCTCGCTGTGCACTGCGTCAAGGACATCCCCGGCGACCGCCCGCTGACGCCCGGCACGGTCTTCGCCGCCTTTCTGGCCCGCGACGACATCCGCGACGCCTTGGTGGACCCGGCCGGCCGCACGCTCGATCAACTGCCGCCCGGCACCCGGATCGGCACCTCCTCCGTGCGGCGCACGGCCCAACTGGCCGCCTCGCAACCGCATCTGGAGTGCGTACCGATGCGCGGCAACGCCAATCGGCGCCTGGCCCGGATGGCCGCGGGCGACGCCGATGCGCTGGTGCTGGCGGTGGCCGGCCTGGAGCGGATCGACCGCCCGGACGCCATCAGCGAGATCATCGATCCGGAGCTGATGGTGCCGGCGCTGGGTGCCGGGGCGCTGGCACTCCAGTGCCGCGAGGGCGACACCGGGCTGATCGAGGCGGTGGGAGCCATCGGCGATGACGCCACACATCAGGAGGTGACCGCCGAGCGGGCGCTGCTGCACGTCCTTCAGGGCCACTGCGGTAGCCCGATCGCCGGATTCGCCCGGGCCACCGCGGACGGCGTTCTCCTACTACGGGCCTGCGTCTTCAGCGCCGACGGCAAGAAGGTATTGCACGCCCAGGAGCGGGCCGAGCCCCACGCCGCCACGGCTCTGGGCGTTTCGGTCGGCACGGCACTGCTCCGCCAGGGCGCCCGGGAACTGCTCGACGGCCCGGGGCGCGGCCGGGGCCTGTAGGGATCCTGGCCGCGACGACGGAGGAGGACCCGGCCGCGGTCCCACGGCTCAGGGTCGGACGCCCCTCGACCGCGGTCCCACGGGCCCGAAGCCGGCCCTACGGGCCCAAGGCCGGACGTCCCCCGGGAGCCCGGGGCCTGACGCCCTGTCGGTTCAGGGCCGGACGCCGGGGCCGAACCCCGTCCAGCGAAGCTCCGCCGGCAGATGGCTCATGTCGTTGTACACCAGCACTGACGGAGCCGCGCCCGTGTAGTACTCGATGGCCGTCACCGACGCGTTCCCGCAGTTCAGCCCCAGCCATCGCTCCCGGGGAGAGTCCAGCGCATGCCGGAGGAGCCACGCCACCTGGTAGGCGTGGGTGATCAGGACCTCATTCGTCTCGACGTCGGCGTCGCGCGCGAACCGGTCGGTCAGCGCGTCCGCGAGCCGCTCCCCTGTGGCCGCTTCCACGGGGTCGTATCCGTCGAACACCCCTGCCATGGCCGCCGGCGGCTTCTCCGGCACGTGCGGGACGTGATCGATCAACTCGGGAGCCGGCTGCACCGGGACACCGCCCAGCCGTTCACCGATGAGCTGAGCCGAGCGCACGGCCCGCGGCAACGGCGAGTGCCATACGGCACCGATCGGCAGTCGGGCCAGGCGCTCCGCGAGCAACTGCGTCTGCCGCTGCCCCACATCGGTCAGTGCCCCGAACGCGTCCGCCGCGCCGTGCCTGACCACGTACAGACGCCGAGTCGCCATGAGATTCCCTCCGCAGGAAGCCAGTGGAATGATCCGAACATCTGGATGATGCTGACCTTCCGCTGCCGGGTCAACTGTTCACTCCGGGACCGTGGCCGAGCTTCAGCCCTCCGTCCAGCCATGGTCCTTCGCGAACTGGGCCAGCCCACCGCGCACCTGCAGTATCTGCTGGCCGGTCAGCGAGGGGGCCGCCGCCAGCAGGACCTCGGTGACCTCCTGGGTGAACTCCACCGGGGTGAGCACGTCGCAGAGCGAGTCGTCGTACGAAGGGCTCGGCTTGCCGGTCTCCCAGGGGGCCAGGCGAACCCCCGCGGCCTTCGGCCCCCGCTCACCGTTCTCGATCTCGAATTCGACCCGCACGCCGGGACTCACCAGCGACTCGGACACCTGCATGTCGTTGACGTGCAGGAACACATCGTCCCCGCCGGTCTCCGGAGTGATGAATCCGTACCCTCGCACATGGTCGAAACGCACTACACGGCCAGCCACCATGACAACCTCAGCAAATCAACGTCTCGTCCCCACTGGCCCCTTGCCCGCGGAGTTGAACCGAGCGTAGCCGTGCGTCACCGCGGAAGCGACCCTTCGCTGTCACGGTGGCACGCGGCCTACGGCGGTCGTCATCCGCGCCGCCGCCCCCGCCCCGGCAGTCGGCGGCATGTCGGCCCGGGAACCGTGCAGCCGGCCCACCAAGGCCGCTGCCAGCCGTACCCGTACGAGCCGTACCGAGCCGTACGTCGACGCCGCCGCACCCCTCCCTGCCCAACTGAGTAGCGGGCCGGAAGGGGTGCGGCGGCATTCTCATGTCAGATGTCCCGGAAGATCTCGATCTGCGCCCCCACCGAGTTGAGCCGCTCCGCCAGCTCCTCGTAACCCCGGTTGATGACGTAGACGTTGCGCAGTACGGAGGTGCCCTCGGCCGCCATCATCGCCAGCAGCACCACCACGGCGGGCCGCAGCGCGGGCGGGCACATCATTTCGGCGGCGCGCCAGCGGGTGGGGCCTTCGACCAGGACCCGGTGCGGGTCGAGGAGTTGGAGGCGGCCGCCGAGGCGGTTGAGGTCGGTGAGATAGATCGCGCGGTTGTCGTAGACCCAGTCGTGGATCAGGGTCTGGCCGTGCGCGGAGGCCGCGATGGCCGCGAAGAACGGGACGTTGTCGATGTTGAGGCCGGGGAACGGCATCGGGTGGATCTTGTCGATCGGCGCCTCCAGCTTGGAGGGCCGCACCGTCAGGTCCACCAGCCGGGTCCGGGCGTTGTCGGCCGCGTACTCCGGTGTGCGGTCGCAGTCGACGCCCATCTCCTCCAGGACCGCGAGCTCGATCTCCAGGAACTCGATCGGCACCCGGCGGATGGTGAGTTCGGACTCGGTCACCACCGCAGCGGCCAGCAGGCTCATCGCCTCGACCGGGTCCTCGGAGGGGGAGTAGTCCACGTCCACGTCGATCTGCGGGACCCCGTGCACGGTGAGCGTCGTCGTGCCGATGCCGTCGACCCGGACGCCCAGCGCCTCCAGGAAGAAGCAGAGGTCCTGGACCATGTAGTTGGAGGAGGCGTTGCGGATGACCGTCGTACCGTCGTGGCGGGC
Organism: Streptomyces sp. NPDC006261; assembly: GCF_040613515.1. Classification (NCBI taxonomy): domain Bacteria; kingdom Bacillati; phylum Actinomycetota; class Actinomycetes; order Kitasatosporales; family Streptomycetaceae; genus Streptomyces; species Streptomyces sp. NPDC006261. The sequence continues at coordinate 18,034 of NZ_JBEXSI010000076.1, read as the reverse complement.
GGCGGCCAGCAGGGCGTTCTCGGTCACGGTGTCGCCGCGCTCGGTCAGCACGATGGGACGGCCGGGGGAGACCGAGCGGTCCACCTGTGCGTGGTACAGCCCCTCCGTGGCGGCGATCTCCAGGCCGAACCGGCGCAGCGCGATCATGTGCGGCTCGATCGTGCGGGTGCCCAGGTCGCAGCCGCCCGCGTAGGGCAGGGTGAACTGCTCCATCCGGTGCAGCAGCGGGCCCAGGAACATGATGATGGAGCGGGTTCGGCGCGCGGCGTCGGCGTCGATCGCCTCCATCTCCAGCTGCGCGGGCGGCACGATCTCCAGGTCCACGCCGTCGTTGATCCAGCGCGTGCGCACCCCGATGGAGTTCAGCACCTCCAGGAGGCGGAACACCTCCTCGATCCTGGCAACCCGGCGCAGGACCGTGCGGCCCTTGTTGAGCAGCGAGGCGCACAGCAGCGCGACGCAGGCGTTCTTGCTGGTCTTGACGTCGATGGCGCCGGAGAGCCGGCGGCCGCCGACGACCCGCAGATGCATGGGCCCGGAGTAACCGAGCGACACGATCTCGCTGTCGAGAGCTTCGCCGATGCGGGCGATCATCTCAAGGCTGATGTTCTGGTTGCCGCGCTCGATGCGGTTGACGGCGCTCTGGCTCGTGGCGAGCGCCTCGGCCAGCTGCGTCTGTGTCCAGCCCCGGTGCTGCCGGGCGTCACGGATGAGCTTGCCGATGCGTGCGAGGTAGTCGTCTGACATGGCGGCAGGTTATCTCAGATATGAGATGAGGCTGATGTGGGGGTGTGCCGTTCGAGTGAGGGGCGTGCAACGGTCGCCCCGCGCCTGCATCGTCCCCCGGGCGGGGCGACGGGGCGCGGGGCGCGCGGCCGTACGGGGTGAGGGCCGGGTCAGCCGCGCCGGGCCGCCGGCCACTGCAGGGCCTCCGCGCCCGCGTCGAGCACGGAGACGCCCCTCCGCCGGGCGCACCCGCGGTTCGCCGTCGGGCAGCGGTCGGCGAGCCGGCGGCTGTGGGCGGCCGGTGCTGTCCGGTCCTGGCCGCCGTGGAGCAGGAGCACGGCTGATCCGTACGGGGTCGCGGCCCCAGGGCGCGACGTACGCCAGGTCGTCGGTGATCAGGCGATCCGGCCCGCCCCCTGGAGCGGGCCCACGACCTGGTCGAACCAGGACCAGTCACCGCCCAGCGCCTCGTGGTCGGCGTCGGCAAACATCTCCGGGTCGTGAGCGGCGCCCGCCTCGTACGCCTCCTTCGCCGCCCGCCCCTCGGTGGCCGCCCGCAGTGAGGCCGCTGAGGGGCGGCATCATGCCAGCGAACCAGTCGAGGTCCCTCGGCGCCGTACGGAGCGAGTCCCGCGGCCGTCACCAACCCGACGACCCGGTCGGGCAGCCGGGCACCGCAGGCCGACGCGTGCGGACCGCCGCCGGAGTGGCCGAGGACGGCGAAGCGGTCGATGCCCAGCGCGTCGGCGGTCGCCCGCACGTCGGCTGCGGCCGACGCGGTGTCCCGGCCGGGGAGGGGGAGGAACCGCCGTGGCCGGGATGGTCGTACGACCCCCAGCGGATGCCCGACTCCGCGGCGGCGGCGAAGAGCGGCGCGGGCGGGGAGCCGATGTTCGGCGTGCCGTGGTGCCGGAGGACGACGAGCCCGTCGCCGCCGGTGTCGTACACATGGAGCCCGCGGCCGTCCGACGGCCGCAGATCGCTCTCCCTGACCCTCACTCCGCCACCCTCCACCGCGTGGGACGCTCCCGCCGCACGAAACTGCCGACCAACGCCGCGCGAGGGTCACACATCACTCCTGCCGCAGAGGCAACCCACAGGTTCGCCTCCCCGTCTCGATCTCCGAGAGCGTGTTCGACCCGGAACAGACCACCGGAACGGACGCGCGCACGACCAGGATTGAGGAGGAGCTTTGATACGTGGCCGGAGAGCATGGGCCGCCGCGATAGCGGTGCTGACGGTGGCGGGGGTGGCGCCGACGGGGGCGTACGCCGCCCCGGTGCCACCGGAGATACCCGGCGCCACCGCGACACCCCATGCCGGCGACGCGTTGCCACCCGGCTGGCGCGTCGCCGGTGAGGACGGGCAGAGCCACCTGGAGTGGCGCGCGCCCGAGCCGGTCCCCATGGGCGACGCCCGCGTGGAGTTCCGCGCGAACGGTGCACTCGTGGGCGTACCCGAACCGCAGGACGACGGCCGGACCTTCCGCCTCCCGCTCGACGAGGTCCGCACCGCCGACCTGGACGACCTCCAGGTCCAGGCCGCCGGGCGCCGGCTCGACGAGGCCCCGGGCGCCGGCGCGAGCCGCCAGGCCAAGCCGCCGGCCCCGAAGCTCCCGCCCAAGCTGCCCGCGGGGGCCGTCGACCCGGGCAAGGCCGGCACGTACGCCACCACCACCGGCGAGTACAGCCTCTCCTCCGTCAAGCTTCCCGGCCTTCCCGCGCCGGTCGAGATGCGGGGTGTCGTCGTCGCCCCGAAGAAGGCGGCCGGCAAGCGTCCCGTCGCCCTCTTCCTGCACGGCCGCCACGCCACCTGCTACGTCCCCGGCAAGGCCGAGGAGATCTCCATCGACTGGCCCTGCGCCAAGGGCAGCAAGCCGATCCCCAGCCACCGGGGCTATCTGAGGGACCAGAAGCTGCTGGCCTCCCAGGGGTATGTGACCGTCTCGATCTCCGCCAACGGCATCAACGGCCAGGACTGGAACGCCGAGGACGGCGGCGCGCAGGCCCGCTCCTCACTGATCCGCAACCACCTCGGCCGCTGGGCCGACTGGGCCGCGAGGCCCGCCTCCGCCCCGGCCGCCGTGCGCAAGGGTCCGAAGACCGACCTGTCCCGGGTGCTCCTCGTCGGCCACTCGCGCGGTGGCGAGGGCGTCAACCGTGCGGTGATGGACAGCCTGTACAAGCCGCCGGCAGCCCAGGACGGCTACCGGTCCAAGGCCCGCTGGAACATCCGCGGCACGGTCCACATCGGCCCCACCATCTTCGGCCAGAACCCGGTGCCGGACGTTCCCTCGCTCACCATCCTGCCGGGCTGCGACGGTGACGTCTCCGACCTCCAGGGCCAGGTGTTCACGGACGGCACCCGGGGTGTCAGCCGGGGCAAGGCCCTCCACAGCTCGGTCTACATGGTCGGCGCCAACCACAACTACTTCAACAGCGAGTGGACCCCCGGCCAGGCCAAGGCCCCGGCGGACGACGACTTCTGGCACGAGCCCGAGTCGCCCGACCCCCTCTGCTCGCCCGGTGCCACCGGACGGCTCACCGCCAACCAGCAGCACAAGGCGGGCGCGACCTACATCGCCGCCGCCGCACGGCTGTTCGTCGGCGGTGACGACCGCGTACGCCAGCTCGTCGACGGCACCGGCCGCCGCGCCCCCTCCGCCGACCCCGCCCGGGTGCTCACCCACGCGGTCGGCGGCAACCGCGGCGCGGCCTTCCTCCCCGACGACCCGCAGGGCTCGCCGAAGGTCAGCGGCGCCAGGCTGTGCGACGCCGTCGCCCCCGGCCGCTCCGCGTGCCTGGGCGAGAAGGACCCCGGCTCCTCGCCGCACTTCGCGCAGTGGCGCCCCGAGCACGAGGCCGGCCGCCGCGCGGTCGCCCTGGACTGGAAGAAGCCGGGTACGGTCGCGCGCGCCACCCCGAAGAAGCCGGTCTCGGTCAAGGGCGCCAAGAGCCTCGCGCTCCGCGTCGCCGTCCCCCCGAACACCAGCGGCACCCGCTTCGACGTGCATGTCAAGGACGCCAAGGGCAAGCGGGCCAAGCTGGGCAGCGTCCGGATCGACGGGCTCCCCGGCACCGACCGCACCACCTCGTACTGGGCGCAGGAGGTCCGCGTCCCGCTGACCGCCGCGACCCGCGCCAAGCTGAACCTCGGCAAGATCGCCTCCCTGGAGCTGACCCCCAAGTCCCGTTCCGGCAAGGCCTGGCTGATGGACGCCTGGTCGTGGAAGCCGGGCACGCCCGCGGTGAAGGCCGCGCCGCTCGCCCGCGTCGACATCGGCCGCCTCACGGTCAAGGAGGGCGACTCGGGCTTCCGTACGTACCAGGTGCCCGTCCGCACCACCGGTAAGAACGCCGGAGCGGTCCGGCTGTACGTCGTCGACCCGGAGACCGGCAAGTCGGCCGGCCGCCTGGTCAAGGTCGGCCCCGGCACCGCCGGGATCAAGCTCACGGTGAAGGTCGTGGGCAACAAGCGCTACGGCTGGGACAAGCCCCACGACATCCTGGTCAAGGCGGTCCGGGGAACGGTCATCGGCGCGGACGCCGGCGGGGTCACCGCCGAGAACGACGACCCGATGCCGAAGGTGACCGTCAAGCCGGTGACCGCCGACGTCACCGAGGGCGCGCCGCTGACGTGGCGCATCACCCTGTCGGAGAAGGCGGACATCGAGATCTGGGCCCTGGCCCAGCTGGTCCCCGTCACCGGCGGCCGCCCGGAGCTGTCCACGGCCGACGTCGACGAGGAGTGGCTGTCCCAGCTCGTGGAGGAGATCCCGAACCCGGCGGTCCCGCTGTCGAAGGTCGAGTACGGGACGCTGTGGACGACGGTCCCGGCGGGCGGGAAGACCGCCGACCTGACCGTCCCGACCATCCGTGACCAGGTGAAGGAGCCGGCCGAGTACGTCCGCTTCCAGCCCACGGACGACGAGGGCGCGCCGCTGGGCCCGCCCTTCGAGGGCACGGTCCGCGACGCGCCGTAGCCCGCCCGGTGGACCAGGTCCGGCCCCTCCGCGATCATGCGGAGGGGCCGGACCTCTGTCGGGCCCGCAGGGGGACGACCGGGCCTCCGCCGCCCGGCCGACCCCGCCGCGTACCTCTCGTACCGGAGGCTCATGAGGTCCGCCGCACCGGCTGATGAACGTGCGAGGACGGGCGGCCACGATGAGTCGCATGACCTCGCAGAAGCCCCCTGCCACCTCGCGGACACCCGTGGCGCCGCCGCCGCGCTGGGCGGTCCGGGCCGCGCACCTCGCCGCGCTGGTGGTCCTGCCGAGCGCGCTGTGGCGCATCGCCCTGGTGCTCGGGCACCCCGCCGGCTACACAGAGGCGGGCTTCGAGCCCTTCGCGACGGTCGATGCCCAGGTCTGGATGCTGACCCTCAGCGTGGTCAGCGAGCTGGCCGCCCTCCTGACCATCGGCCTGGTCCGCCCGTGGGGCGAGGTCGTACCGCGCTGGATCCCGCTGATCGGCGGGCGCGGTGTGCGCCCCATGGCCGCCGTCGTCGCCGCCGCCCCGGGTGCGGTGGCTCTGACCCTGATCTGGGCAACCGTGCCCCTCTGGTGGACGTACCCGCACGAGGAGATGACGGCCACCGGGAACCTGGTCGTCGGCGTCCTCTACCAGCCGCTGGTCCTCTGGGGTCCGCTGACCGCGGCTGTCACACTCTCCTGCCACCGTCGGCATCGCGTCCGGCGGCGCGGGTAGGAGCGCGTAAGCACCTGGGCATGCGCGGAAGGGCTGACCCGTCGCAGTGATTCCTCATGCTGTCTGTCAAGCCGCGAGGGCGGTCGGCGGCGTGAGCTCGTAGCACCGTCCGTCGCGGAGGAGAGCCCAGAGGGCGTTGACGCGGCGGCGGGCGAGGGCAAGGACGGCTTGGGTGTGGCGCTTCGAGGACGAGGCCACCGGTGACTGGCGCGACGTCGATCTGGACCTGGCGCGCTACGCGGTGGATCGAGCCCCGAGGGGCTGAAGCTGGCCGGCGAGACCGGCACCCCGGCCACCTCGATGAAGGCCGCTCCTCGAGCCGGACATCTCACCCGGAGCCACCGAGGTGCCGAGCCGTGGATGGAGAAGCAGGAAGAGTGCACCTGGCCATGACCGAGCGGCGGCTATGTACTAGAGTTATCTCGACATCGAGATATCTGCCGAGGCGCACCGCAGCCGCCGCCTGGTAAGGCATGCCTAACTAAGCCTTACCTTAGCGGATGGTCGGGGCCGTAGGCGGCACAACGCGGCGCCCGCTGCCAATGAGGCGCGGCGCGGTAGAACGCGCACATTGAAGAAGGAGACTGTCGTGTCGGCGAACAGCTTCGACGCCCGCAGCACGCTGCGCGTGGGCGACGAGTCGTACGAGATCTTCAAGCTGGACAAGGTAGAGGGCTCCGCGCGCCTCCCGTACAGCTTGAAGGTCCTGCTGGAGAACCTGCTCCGTACCGAGGACGGCGCGAACATCACCGCCGACCACATCCGTGCCGTCGGCGGCTGGGACTCCCAGGCGCAGCCCAGCCAGGAGATCCAGTTCACGCCGGCGCGCGTGATCATGCAGGACTTCACCGGCGTGCCGTGCGTCGTGGACCTCGCCACCATGCGTGAGGCCGTGAAGGAGCTGGGCGGCGACCCGGCGAAGATCAACCCGCTGGCGCCGGCCGAGCTGGTCATCGACCACTCCGTCATCGCCGACAAGTTCGGCACCAACGAGGCGTTCGCCCAGAACGTCGAGCTGGAGTACGGCCGCAACAAGGAGCGCTACCAGTTCCTGCGCTGGGGCCAGACCGCCTTCGACGAGTTCAAGGTCGTCCCCCCGGGCACCGGCATCGTCCACCAGGTGAACATCGAGCACCTGGCCCGTACGGTCATGGTCCGGGGTGGCCAGGCGTACCCCGACACCCTCGTCGGCACCGACTCGCACACCACCATGGTCAACGGCCTCGGTGTGCTGGGCTGGGGCGTCGGCGGCATCGAGGCCGAGGCAGCGATGCTCGGCCAGCCGGTCTCCATGCTCATCCCGCGCGTCGTCGGCTTCAAGCTGACCGGCGAGCTCCCGGCCGGCACCACCGCCACCGACCTCGTGCTGACCATCACCGAGATGCTCCGCAAGCACGGCGTCGTCGGCAAGTTCGTCGAGTTCTACGGTGAGGGCGTCGCCGCCACCTCCCTGGCCAACCGCGCCACCATCGGCAACATGTCGCCGGAGTTCGGCTCCACCGCCGCGATCTTCCCCATCGACGACGAGACGCTGAAGTACCTGCGTCTGACCGGCCGCGACGAGCAGCAGGTCGCCCTCGTCGAGGCGTACGCCAAGGAGCAGGGTCTCTGGCTGGACCCGGCCGCCGAGCCGGACTTCTCCGAGAAGCTGGAGCTCGACCTCTCCACGGTCGTCCCCTCCATCGCCGGCCCCAAGCGCCCGCAGGACCGCATCGTCCTGGCGAACGCCTCCCAGCAGTTCGCCCAGGACGTCCGCAACTACGTCGCGGACGAGATGGAGGCGAGCAAGGAGTCCTTCCCGGCCTCCGACGCCCCCTCCACCACGCCGAACGGTGTCCCGTCCAAGCCGGTCACCGTCACGGCCCCCGACGGTTCCACGTACGAGATCGACCACGGCGCCGTCACCGTCGCCGCGATCACCTCCTGCACCAACACCTCGAACCCGTACGTCATGGTCGCCGCCGCACTCGTGGCGAAGAAGGCGGTCGAGAAGGGCCTGACCCGCAAGCCGTGGGTCAAGACCACCCTGGCCCCGGGCTCGAAGGTCGTCACCGACTACTTCGACAAGGCGGGCCTGACCCCGTACCTCGACAAGGTGGGCTTCAACCTCGTCGGTTACGGCTGCACCACCTGCATCGGCAACTCCGGCCCGCTGCCGGACGAGGTCTCCAAGGCGGTCAACGACAACGACCTCGCCGTCACCTCGGTGCTCTCCGGCAACCGTAACTTCGAAGGCCGGATCAACCCCGACGTCAAGATGAACTACCTGGCGTCCCCGCCGCTGGTCGTCGCGTACGCCATCGCCGGTTCGATGAAGGTCGACATCACCAAGGACGCGCTCGGCGTCGACCAGGAGGGCAAGCCGGTCCACCTGACCGACCTCTGGCCCACCGAGGCCGAGGTCAACGACGTCGTGGCGAACGCCATCGGCGAGGACATGTTCAACAAGTCCTACCAGGACGTCTTCGCGGGCGACGCCCAGTGGCAGGCGCTGTCGATCCCGACCGGCGACACCTTCGAGTGGGACTCCGAGTCCACCTACGTGCGCAAGCCCCCGTACTTCGAGGGCATGACGATGGAGACGACCCCGGTCGAGGACATCACCGGCGCCCGGGTGCTCGCCAAGCTCGGCGACTCGGTCACCACCGACCACATCTCCCCGGCCGGCGCCATCAAGGCAGACACCCCGGCCGGCAAGTACCTCACGGAGCACGGCATCGAGCGCCGTGACTTCAACTCCTACGGCTCACGCCGAGGCAACCACGAGGTCATGATCCGCGGCACGTTCGCCAACATCCGCCTGCGCAACCAGATCGCGCCGGGCACCGAGGGCGGCTACACCCGCGACTTCACCAAGGATGACGGCCCGGTGTCGTTCATCTACGACGCCTCGCAGAACTACCAGGCCGCCGGCACCCCCCTCGTGATCCTCGCGGGCAAGGAGTACGGCTCCGGTTCGTCCCGTGACTGGGCCGCCAAGGGCACCGCGCTCCTCGGCGTCAGGGCCGTCATCGCCGAGTCCTACGAGCGCATCCACCGCTCGAACCTCATCGGCATGGGCGTCCTGCCGCTCCAGTTCCCCGAGGGCCGGAACGCCGAGTCCCTCGGCCTCACCGGCGAGGAGACCTTCTCCTTCACCGGCGTCACCGAGCTGAACAACGGCACCACCCCGCGCACGGTCAAGGTCACCACCGACACCGGCGTGGAGTTCGACGGCGTCGTCCGTATCGACACCCCCGGCGAGGCGGACTACTACCGCAACGGCGGCATCCTGCAGTACGTGCTCCGCAGCCTGATCCGCAAGTAGGCGGACCGGTGGCCGAGTGAAGAAGGGCCGCATCCCGGGTCTCTCCGGGATGCGGCCCTTCGGCGTCACGTCGTATCGGTCACGGCGCCGTAGCGCTACATCGGGTCCCGCTGCACCTGCTTGATGCGGCACTTCGTGCCCGTCGGTACCTCGCCGACTCCCTGCGCCTTCACCTTCACCGACGCGCCGGGGGCCAGGTCGTCGGTGGTCGCGATGCCGTTGGTCAGCACCGCGCCCTGCGCATCCAGGAACTCGACGAACACGACATAGCCCGCCGGGTCCCCGCTCCCGTTCACGATCTTCAGATCGGCGTGCTGCCAGCCGATCAGCGAGTCCCGCACGCACTTCGTGATGGTGACGTCCTCCTCGGCGGGAGGCTCGGGCGCGACGGGCTCCGGCTCGGCCTCCTCCACCGGCTCCTCGTCGTACGGCTCCTCGTCGTACGGCTCGGAGTAGGGCGCGTCCGACCGTGCGGGCGGCAGCGCGATGGAGTCCGCGACCGAGTCCATCAGGGAGTAGACGAGCGCCACCGTCGCCCCCGCCACCACCAGCCCACCGCCCACGGCGAGCGACACGATCAGCCCCGTACGCTGCTTGCCCGGCGGTGCGGGAGAAGCGGCCCAGGGCGAAGCGGACGGCGGCGCTCCCACCGGAGCGTGGTGCTCCGGCTGGGGCCGAGGCTGCGGCTGTTCGGGCGGCGGAGGCGGCAAGTTGTCGGACATGAGGTCCCCCCACGGGAAGTCGGCCAGGTGAGGGACTTACGGTACGTGGCTCCACCCGCGCCACCATCACCGAGAGTGAACGGACCACCATGGGCGAGCTGATCCTCATCCGGCACGGCGAGACCGAATGGTCCCGCTCCGGGCAGCACACGAGCTGGACCGACCTCCCTCTGACCGCCACCGGCGAGCGCCAGGCCCGCGCCCTCGTGCCGCTGCTCGCCGACCGGAACATCGGCCTCACTCTCGTCAGCCCCTCGATCCGGGCCCGCCGCACCGCCGAGCTGGCCGGACTCCACGCCCCCCGGGTCACCCCCGAGCTGCGGGAATGGGACTACGGCGGCTACGAGGGCATCACCACCCAGGCGATCCGCCGCACCCGCCCCTTCTGGAACCTCTGGACCGACGGCGTCGACCCCGGCTCCGACGAGCACCCCGGAGAGAGCCCCGCCGACGTCGGGCAGCGCGCCGACCAGGTGCTCGCGGGCGTCCGGTCAGCCGCCGAGGGGCTCGGGGACGCGGACATCGCGCTCGTCGCGCACTCGCATTTCCTGCGCGTCCTCACCGCCCGCTACCTCGGCCTGACCCCGGCCGAGGGCCGGCTCTTCCAGCTCGCCACCGGGGCCGTCTCCCGGCTCGGCACCGAACACGGCCGGCCGGTGGTCGCCGCGCTCAACGTGGCCCTCCCCGAGAGCCTGCACGAGGCCTGAAACGCCGGCGGCCGGCACCCCGCCCTCGGGGTACCGGCCGCCGCACGCGTCGCGTACGGATCAGGAGAGCAGTTCCACCTCCGCCAGCGTCGCCGGACCCGTCAGCACCAGCCGGTACTTCGCGTACGCGCCGGGCCGGTCCACCGAGAAGGCGCGGGTCTGCCTGTCCCAGGCGAAGGACTGGCCGGAGCGGCGGTCGATGTCCGTCCACTTGTTGCCGTCGGACGAGCCCTGGAGGGCCCAGCCCTTCGGGGCCTTGTCCGCCGCCGACGACGTCAGCGTGTACTGGAGCGCCTTCGTGGCCGAGTCCACCGGCAGCTCGACCGACGTGACCTCCGCCGAAGTCGCCGAGGTGTTGTCGAACAGAGCGCCGTCGCCCTTCAGCACATCGCCCTTGGGCGCGGGGGCCTTGTCGTCCTTCTGGATGGAGACCGGGGCCGCGTCCTTCCCCGTGCCCCAGGCGGACGGCTTCGGGCCCATGTCGAACTCCAGCGTGCCGCCCTTGGCCAGCACGTCGTGGGGCAGCGCGGTGGAGCTCCACTTCTTGCCGTTGACCTTCACGCCCTGCACGTAGATGTTCTCCGCGCTGTTCTTCGGGGCCTTGACGGTCAGCTTCCGGCCGCTGTCCATGCGGACGGTGACCTTCTTGAAGAGCGGCGAGCCGATCGCGTACTCCCCGCTGCCCATCACCAGCGGGTAGAAGCCGAGCGCCGAGAAGAGGTACCACGCCGACTGCTCGCCGTTGTCCTCGTCACCGTGGATGCCCTGCCCGATCTCGCTGCCGACGTAGAGGCGGCCCAGCACCTCGCGGACCTTCTCCTGCGTCTTGTACGGCTGCGAGGCCGCGTTGTACATGTACGTGGCGTGGTGGGCGACCTGGTTGCTGTGCCCGTACTGGCCCATCCGTACGTCACGCGCCTCGGTCATCTCGTGGATCACCCCGCCGTAACTGCCGACGAACTCCGGGCCCGCCGTCTCCGGCGTGGAGAAGTAGGTGTCCAGCTTCTTGCCGAGCCCCGCGCGGCCGCCGTACAGGTTGGCCAGCCCCCGGCTGTCCTGCGGGGCGGTGAAGGCGTACCCCCAGCCGTTGGTCTCCGTGTAGTCGTAGCCCCAGACGCGGGGGTCGTACTGGTCGGAGGGGAGGCGCCAGTCGCCGTTGGGCTTCTTGCCCTGGAAGAAGCCCGCCTTCTCGTCGAAGAGCTTGACGTACTTCTGCGCACGGTTGAGGAAGTAGGCGGACTCCTCCTTGTACCGCGCCTTCTTCGTCTTCTTGTAGAGCTCCTCGCCCATCCGCGCGATGCCGTAGTCGTTGAGGTAGCCCTCCAGCGACCAGGACAGGCCCTCGTGGGTCGCGGTGTTCGCGTAGCCGGTGAACACGGAGGTCTCCATGCCCTTGCGGCCGACGCCCGAGGAAGGCGGGGCCACCGTGGCGTTCTTGACCGCCGCGTCGTACGCCGCCTCCGCGTCGAACTGCACGCCCTTGACGTACGCGTCCGCGAAGGCCACGTCCGAGCTGGTGCCGGTCATCAGGTCGGCGTAACCGGGAGAGGACCAGCGGGACGTCCAGCCGCCGTCCTTGTAGTGCTGGACGAAGCCGTCCACCAGCTCGCCGGCCTTCTTCGGGGAGAAGAAGGAGTAGGCGGGCCAGGTCGTGCGGTAGGTGTCCCAGAAGCCGTTGTTGACGTACACCTTGCCGTCGACGATCTTCGCCCCGGTCTGCGTCGGGGTGTCGGTGCCGACCGGCTTGGAGAAGGGGCTGGCGTACTTGTTCTTGCCGTCCACCTTCTCGTGGCCCGAGTTCGGGTAGAGGTAGAGGCGGTAGAGGCTGGAGTAGAGCGAGGTGAGCTGGTCGGCGTTGGCTCCCTCGACCTCGATCGTCCCCAGGATGCCGTCCCAGGCCGCCTGCGCCTTGCGCTGCACCTTCTCGAAGGACGTGGACTCAGGGATCTCCATGGCCAGGTTCTTCTTCGCCTGGTCGACGCCGATCAGCGAGGTGGCCAGGCGCAGGTTGACCGTGCGGTCCTTGCCGGCGTCGAAGCGGAAGAAGCCGGTGACGTCGTCACCGCCTCCGCCCTTCAGCTTGCCGCTGTCCGTCACCGGCGCGTCGAAGACGCCGTGGACGAACATGCGGGTCGCCCCGGTGGACAGGCCGCTCTTCACGTCCGTGTAGCCGGAGAAGGAGCGGGTCTTGGGGTCCAGGGTGAGACCGCCGGCGTTCGACACGTTGTCGAAGACCAGGCTCGCGTCCTTGCCCGGGTAGGTGAACCGCATCCGCGCCGCATGGTCCGTCGGCGCGATCTCGGCCTTGAGACCGTTCTCGAACGTGACGCCGTAGTAGTGCGGCTTCGCCGTCTCGTTCTCGTGCCGGAACGGCAGCGCACGGGCCGTGCGGGCGGCGTCCGGGGTGCCGGCCGCGGCCGACGGCATCACCTGGAAGGTCTGCCGGTCTCCCATCCAGGGGCTCGGCTCATGGCTGGCGCTGAAGGCCTGGAGTGTGGGGAGGTTGTCCTCGTTGTTGCCCCGGTGGTAGTCGTACAGCCAGCTCAGCGAACCGGCGTTGGTCACCGGCGTCCAGAAGTTGAAGCCATGGGGGACCGCGGTGGCCGGAATGTTGTTGCCGCGCGAGAAGCCGCCGCTGGAGTTGGTGCCGCGGGTGGTGAGCGCGTAGTCCGAGAGATGCGCCTTGCGCTTCTCGGGCGCCTTCGGGGCGATCGCGATGTCGTCGACCCAGCCCTGGAACTTCGCCGGCCCCTTGGGGGAGTCGTACGCCACCAGGATCCGGTCGACCGTCTTGCCCGCCGCCACCGTGCCGATGCGGGAGGCGACCTTGTTCCACTGGTTGACGTAGAGGCGCTTGGCGTCGGCCTGGCCCTGCGGGGTCAGCAGCCCGCCGTGGCTGTCGGTGGCCTTGAGCTCGCTCAGGTACGTGCCGTCGGTGAAGGCCAGGTCCACCGCGATGTGGGTCGCGGGGTAGTTGAGGTCCGTCTCGCCCATCTGCGGATAGACGAGGTAGGAGAACTCGGTGTCCTTGGTGACGGCCGTGTTCACGTCGAAGACCTTGTTGTACGAGTACGCCCGGCCGTCCGGCGTGTGGGTACCCGCGTAACGCAGTGCCTTCTTTCCGGTGAATCCCGCGCCCGCCTTCGCGGTGGGCGAGCCGGAGGGGCCGCGGTCGGCCTGGCTGCGCATCTCGCCGGGGACGGGCGCGGAGGTGTCACCGTTCGAGAACTGAACGTCGGCGAGCTGGAGGATGTCCGGCGCGCCGTTGTTGGCGGTGATCTCCAGGCGGAAGTGCCGGTAGGCGGTGTCGGAGGAGAAATCGTACGACTTGGTCTCGTGCCGCTTGGCGAAGGTCTCGCCCGTGCGCTTGTCGAGGTCGGTCCACTCCTTGCCGTCGGCGGAGCCCTTGAGCGTCCAGTCCTTCGGGTCGCGCGGGGCGTGGTCGTTGGCGGAGGTGAGCGCGTACGTCACCACCTTGACCGGCTCGTCCAGGTCGAACTCGACCCAGCCGGTCTTCGCGAACGCCAGCCACTTGGAGCCCGGTTCGACGTCGACCAGGTTCTCCTTGACCTCGCCGCCCGCGGTGTTCTCGGCGCTGGCGCGGACGTCGGTCACCCGGTCGGTGACATTGCCCGGTATTCCGGCGGAGAATCCGCCGTCGACACCCGACGAGCGCTCGGTGCCGTCCGGTCCTTCCTCTACCGTGTTGCGCCAGTCCGGCTGCTTCTCGTCCGCTTCGAACGAGGAGCGGAACGTCCGCTCCCCAGAAGGCTTCTGCGGCGCCTGGGACGGGCCGGCGACGGCGGCCGTGGGGGCCGCGAGGGCCAGGGCGAGTGATGCCGCGAGGACGGCGGCCGTGCGGCTCCGTCTCGTACGGGCGGCGCTGCTGAAGGCTTTTCCAGCGCCATGGTGGAGACCTCGTGGTGGCTGCATACCGAGCCATTCCTCCCCGGAGCGTGCTTGGACAACGTTGTCATAGCGGGATGCAAGGTCCAGTAGGGAGCCAAGTGGCTGGACGTGTCAAGAGTGTTGCCTCAAGGGCGGGCCACGAATCGGCCGTAAGGGGAAAAAGCTGCCCCTGGGTGAGGGCGTGGGGTGCCGAGGAGTCGGCGAGGTCTCAACTCGGGAAAGACTGTCGTCCCAACATGCATTCGATCTTGCTCAGTTGGCGACAAGTGGACTATACCTGTCGCCATCTGCACAGCCGTTTCCGACGGATGCGCACACGGGGGGACAAGGGGACGTCCGCGGGGGAGTCACCGACGCCCTGGCGGTACGGTTCTCCGACCACCCCCACTCCGCCGGTTCTTCATCTCCGGTACACCTGCATATCTGTACGACCCGAGCGCAACCGACCGCGGTGGCGGGGCCCTTCGCCTGAGGCGAATTTTCGACGGGTGACCGGTACACCGCCTGAGTCCTGGAGAAGGCGAGGACTTGAGCATGGGATCCACCTCCGCTCAGAACAATGAGGGCCTTGGCCGTCGCGATCTGATCAAGCGTTCTGCCGCACTCGGCCTGATCGCTGTTCCGACGATGAGCTTCCTGTCCGCCTGCGCGAGCGGCGACAGCGGCACCGACGACAAGGTCGAAAAGGGCGAGAAGACCGAGAAGAACCCGCTGGCCGTCAACGGCAGCGCCCCGCTGGAGATCGTCATCTTCGACGGCGGGTTCGGCACCAAGTACGCCGAGGACGCCCGGGACGTCTACAAGAAGACCTACCCCGAGGCGCAGATCAAGTTCTCGGCCACGCAGAAGATCCAGTCGGTCCTCCAGCCGCGCTTCAACGGCGGCACCCCGCCGGACCTGATCGACAACTCCGGCGCTCAGCAGATGGACATGGGGGTCCTGGTCGGCAAGAAGCAGCTCACCGACCTCACCCCGCTGCTGGACGCCCCCTCCATCGACGACCCCGCCAGGACGGTCCGCGACACCCTGCGGCCCGGCATCGTCGAGATGGGCCAGTTCGACGGCGACCCGGTCTGGATCATGTACTACGCGTACACGGTCTACGGCGTCTGGTACTCGCAGACCGCGTTGGACAAGCTCGACGCCACGTACCCCGAGACGTGGGACGACATGCTCGCGCTCTGCGCGAAGGCGAAGAAGAAGGGCATCGCCGGCTGGACCTACCCCGGCAAGCACCCTTACTACATCCCGTTCTCGCTCTACCCGTTCATCGGAAAGATCGGCGGCGTCGAGGTCCTCGACGCCATCGACAACCTGGAGCCGAAGGCCTGGGAGCACCCCGCGGTCAAGGCCGCCTTCGAGGCGTACTACGAGCTCTACGCCAAGGGCTACATCCTGAAGGGCACCCCGGGCCTGGACCACCGCGGTTCGCAGGGCGCCTGGGCCCGCGGCAAGGCGCTGTTCATCCCGAACGGCTCCTGGGTCGAGAACGAGGAAGCGGCGATCATCCCCAAGGACTTCAAGCTGTCCGTGGGCGCTCCCTCCAGCCTCGACTCCTCGGACAAGCTGCCCTTCGGCACCATCTGGGCCTCCGGCGGCGAGCCGTTCATCGTCCCGGCCAAGGCGAAGAACCCGGAGGGTGGCATGGAGCAGCTGCGCATCATGCTCAGCGAGGCCTCCTCCAAGTCCTTCACCACCAACACCAAGTCGCTCTCCGCCTTCAACGGCGGCACTGATGGCATCGAGCTCTCCGACGGCCTGAAGTCCGGTGTCGCCGCCCTGGACAAGGCGGGCACCAATGTGGTCAACCCCCGTCTGCAGGACTGGTACGTGAAGCTCCAGAAGGAGCAGATCGGCGTCGCGGCGCTCGGCGAGATGATGGCCGGCCGCGCCACCCCGGCCGAGACCATCAAGAAGATCCAGGCGTTCGCCGACGCGGCCGCCAAGGACCAGTCCATCAAGCACTTCAGGCACCAGTGATCACGCGTCACCAGCGGCGGCAGCTCGGGGAAGGTCGGAGTCGGTAACGATGCAGCACGGTAAATACCGGTTCATAATCGGGTTCCTGGTGGCCCCGATGGCGTTGTACGTCCTCTTCGTCATCTGGCCGTTCATCCAGTCCATCTACTACTCGTTCACGGACTGGACGGGTCTGAGCCCCGACTTCAAGATGGTCGGCTTCGACAACTACACCAAGATGCTCGATGACGACATCTTCTGGAAGTCGCTGCAGCACAGTGTGCTGCTGGCCGTTCTGCTGCCGCTGGTGACGCTGGGCCTCGCGCTCTTCTTCGCCTTCATGCTCAACGTGGGTGGCCGGCGCCGCAAGGGCGCCGCCATCGCGGGCGTACGGGGCTCCGGCTTCTACAAGATCGCCTACTTCTTCCCGCAGGTGCTCTCGATCGCGATCGTGGCGATCCTCTTCCAGTTCGCCTTCGACCCGGCCCAGGGCATGATCAACGGCACGCTCAAGGCCGTGGGCTTCGACGACGTACCGGACTGGCTGGGCGATCCGAACCTGGCCCTGTGGGTCATCATGGCGGTCCTCGTCTGGTGCACCACCGGCTTCTTCGTGGTGCTGTTCTCCGCGGGCATGGCCTCCATCCCCAAGGACTTCTACGAGGCCGCCCTGCTGGACGGGGCGAGCCGCTTCACGACCTTCTTCCGGATCACGCTTCCCCTGCTGTGGGACACGGTCCAGTCCGGCTGGGTCTACATGGGCATCCTGGCGCTCGGCGCCGAGGGCTTCGCCATCGTCCACATCATGAGCGTCGGCCCCGGCGGGCCCGACTACTCGACCACCGTCCTGCCGCTGTACGTCTACCAGTCGGCGTTCCGTGACGGACAGGCGGGCTACGCGACCACGATCGGTGTCGCTCTGCTCCTCGTGACCCTGGCGTTCGCCGCCATCGTCATGCGGGTGGGCCGGCGCGAGCGGCTGGAGTTCTGATGAAGACCACCGACACCCCTCCCTCCGGCGCCTTTGGGCCCTCCTCCGGCACCGACGCGGCCAAGGTGCCCGCCCAGCGCACCGGCACTGCCCCCAAGGGCTCCCCGGCCCCCGCGAAGAGCAGCGAGGGTCAGGTCCTCAACGTCTTCTCGCACGGGATGCTCGTCCTGTGGGCGATCATGGTCGCCCTGCCGTTGTTCTGGGCGGTGATGTCCTCGTTCAAGACCGACTCGGACATCTTCAACACCCCCTGGTCGCTGCCCGACTCGCTGAACTTCGATGCCTGGGGCCGGGCCTGGAGCCAGGCCCACATGAGCGAGTACTTCCTGAACACCATCCTGGTGGTGGGCGGGTCGCTCGCCGGCACCCTGGTCCTCGGCTCGATGGCCGCCTATGTGCTGGCGCGCTTCGAGTTCCCGGGCAACCGCTTCATCTACTTCTTGTTCGTCGGCGGCATGAGTTTCCCGATCATGCTGGCGCTGGTCCCGCTGTTCTTCGTCATGGACAACATGGGGATGCTGAACACGATCCACGGCCTGATCCTCGTGTACATCGCGTACTCGCTGCCGTTCACCGTGTTCTTCCTGACCTCGTTCTTCCGTACGCTGCCGACCTCGGTGGCGGAGGCGTCGATCATCGACGGAGCCTCGCACACCCGGACGTTCTTCCAGGTGATGCTGCCGATGGCCAAGCCCGGCCTGATCAGCGTCGGCATCTTCAACTTCCTGGGGCAGTGGAACCAGTACATGCTGCCGACGGTGCTGAACACCGACCCGGAGAAGCGGGTGCTCGCCCAGGGGCTGGTGGAGCTCGCCTCCAGCCAGGGGTACAAGGGCGACTACTCCGGCCTCTTCGCCGGCCTGGTGATCGCGATGCTCCCGGTGCTGGCGGCGTACATCATCTTCCAGCGTCAGGTCGTCTCCGGTCTGACGGCGGGTGCGCTGAAGTAGGTCACATATCCACAACGGCCTGGTGCCCCGGCGGAGAAACTCCGCCGGGGCACCCCG
>NZ_JBEXSI010000075.1:0-27018 GCF_040613515.1 Streptomyces sp. NPDC006261 | reverse complement strand
GGAGCCACCACATTGGTGCGGAGTACCTTCTCGAAGACGTCCACCGGATGGTCGAGCAGCGGTCTGATCGGCCAGCAGCCGGCCGAGCGCCCCGGCCAGCGCGTCCGCGTCGCCGGGCGCCACCGCGAGGCAGGTCTCCCCGTCGCGGCCGGAGACCTCGGGGATCGCGCCGCCTGTGGTGGCGACGAGGGGGGTGCCGGTGGCCATCGCCTCGGCGGCGGGCAGCGAGAACCCCTCGTACAGCGACGGCACACAGGAGACCTGGGCGCTGCGTACGAGGTCGACCAGCTCGGCGTCGCTGATGCCCTTGACGAACTCGACGGCGCCGGTGAGCCCGTGCCGCTCTATGGCCCGGGCGACCGGTCCGTCCTCGGCGCGCTTGCCGACGACGACGAGGTGGGCGGCGGGGTTCTCCGTGCGGAGCTTGGCGAGCGCATCGACGAGGTGGACCAGGCCCTTGAGCGGGACGTCGGCGCTGGAGGTGGTGACGATGCGGCCCGGCACCTCGGCGACGGAGGGGTCGGGCGACCAGAGGTCGGTGTCGGCGCCGATGTGGACGACGCTGATCCGGTCCGCGCGGACGCCGAGGTCCTCGACGATCTCGTCACGGGAGGAGCCGGAGACGGTGAGGACGGTGTCCAGCTTGCGGGCGACGCGCTTCTGCATCCGGGTGAAGGCGTACCAGCGGCGTACGGAGGCGCGCCGGCGGCGGGTCGCGGCGGCCGCCAGGTCGAGCCTGCGGTCCACGGTGATGGGGTGGTGGATCGTCGTCACGAGCGGGGCCCCGAGGTCGCCGAGGAGCCCGTAACCGAGGGTCTGGTTGTCGTGGACGACGTCGAACTCGCCGCGCCGGGCCAGGAGATGGCGGCGGGCGCGGAGGCTGAAGGTGAGCGGTTCGGGGAAGCCGCCGGTCCACATGGTGGCGACCTCGGCGAGGTCGACCCAGTCCCGGTACTCGCCCCACTTCGGCGTACGGAACGGATCGGGCTGCCGGTAGAGGTCGAGGCTGGGCAGCTCGGTGAGCGGAACGCCCTCGTCGAGTACGGGGTAGGGCTGCGCGCCGATGACCTCGACACTGTGTCCCAGCCGCGCGAGCTCACGCCCGAGGTGGCGGACGTAGACGCCCTGGCCGCCGCAGAACGGGTTGCCCTTGTACGTGAGGAGCGCGATGCGCAGCGGCCGGTCGCCGGCCCCGGCGGAGGAGCTGCTGCCGCCCGTGCGGGGGCCCGTCTCTATGGCCTCAGCGGTCACACTCGGCCCCCTTCTGACTGCGTGTTCGCCGGAGCGTAACCGGTAGCGCTAATCTAGAACAAGTTTCAGACTTGATCGTTCGACGTGCATCGAATCTACCGGCAGGTAGCGTCGGTGTGAGGCCCGGATCAGGTGATTCGCGCCACGACGGACACCCTGGCATGCTGTGCGCGCCCGGACGCACGCGCGGGGTCCGGGCGGGTGCGGAACGCAGGGATGAACCACGGATCGCGGATCACGGATCGTGAACGGGGACAGCATGATCACGCAGGGATCGCGGATGGGGACAGCATGACCGCGGACGCCAGACCGGCAGCGCCGCCGCTGACCGAGCGGCAGGAGGCCCGCCGCCGCCGCATCCTGCACGCCAGCGCCCAGCTCGCCAGCCGCGGCGGCTTCGAGGCGGTGCAGATGCGCGAGGTGGCGGAGGCGGCCGGGGTGGCCCTGGGCACCCTCTACCGCTACTTCCCCTCCAAGATCCATCTCCTGGTCGCCACCATGCAGGACCAGCTCCAGCACATGCACTCCACGCTCCGCAAACGCCCCCCGGCCGGCGACGACGCGGCCCAGCGGGTCGCCGAGACCCTGATGCGCGCCTTCCGCGCCCTCCAGCGCGAACCGCACCTGGCGGACGCCATGGTCCGCGCCCTCACCTTCGCGGACCGCAGCGTGAGCCCGGAGGTGGACACGGTCTCCCGCCTCACGACGGCGATCATCCTGGACGCGATGGGCCTGGAACACCCGACGCCGGAGCAGCTCTCGACGGTCCGGGTGATCGAGCACACCTGGCACTCCGCGCTGATCACGTGGCTGTCGGGCCGGGCGTCGATCGCCCAGGTCAAGATCGACATCGAGACGGTCTGCCGCCTGATCGACCTGACCGAGGAGAGCGGAGCGACACCATGGCATGGGTAGTGGGCACGGGCACGCTCCTGGGACTGCTGGCGATCGCCATGGGAACGGCCACGCTCCAGACAGGGTGGATCGCGCCCACGGCACGCCGCCACGTCACCAGGCCGCAGCTCCACGGATGCGGCGCCCTGCTCATGGGTGCCTCCCTCGTGCTCCAGAGCCTCCTGCACTTCCGGGTGCTGCCGGGCGTCTCCTGGGAGGTCCGCTTCTACGGCGGGAACGCCCTGCTGCTCGGCGGGATGCTCCTGCTGATCCTCAGCCAGACGTTGCCGCTCCGCCGAAGCCGCGATCACACCCACCCCTCGGACGCCTGAGGGGTGTCGGCGGCCCGGGTCCGGTGCGGCGCCGAGCGCGCATGCCTGGCATGCGTCACACCGGCATGACCTCGACGTCGTACTGCGAAATCCACGGGTTACGAGTCACGACGACCAGCCCATGGGCCTGCGCCTGGGCGACGAGAATCCGGCCGAAGGGGTCGTCGTGCACCATCGGGAGCCGCCCGGCCCGCACGCCGTGCGCGGCGGTGACGGGCAGACTCGGAAACGCGAGGTCGCGCACCCGTTCCGCCAGGTCACCCGGGCCTTCGATCAGGCCCATGTGCTGCTTGAGGGTGATCTCCCACGGCGACACGGCACTGATGTGCACGCCGTCCGTGGTGTCGAGCAGGTGCTTGACGGGTTCGGACAGCTCCGCCGCGTCATCGAGCCACCACACGATCACGCGGGTATCGAGGAGGAGGCGCATCAGGCCACTCCGAAGACGGCGGCGATCCTGGGATGCGGATCATCGAAGTGGGCGGGGACACGCACCTGCCCCCGCAGCGAACCGCGCCCGGCCCGCCGGACGGTGGGCCGCACGGAGTCGGCGACGAGCAGCGGCACAGGCACCACCGGTACACCGGCCCGGCTGACCACGGTCGGCCACCCGCCGACGAGCTGGAGCAACGTGCCGCGAAATCGCGGCTCCGTACACCGCGCCGAACGCCCTCGAACCCTGCGCCACAGACTCCTCACGACGCCACCACGGGGTCGCCGGCCGCGGGCGGCCGCACACCGTCCCGCACCATGAGCGGTTCCGCGGCATCCATCCGCAGGCCGGGCCCGTCATCCAGGCCGATCACGACCGCGAGCCCACCCGAGGCGTACCGCTCACTGCGCACGCTGCGGACGGTGCACCAGGCACCCCAGACCCGCACGGACTGACCGGGTCGCACGGTAGCGGCGGCGATCTCGGCCTCGGCGGCCACCGGTTCGGACGCGGCCCCGGGTGCCATCACCTCCGCCCAGACCGTCTTGCCGATCCCCGCCGACCGCTCGTCGACGCCCCAGCGGTACGCCAGCGCCTCCACGAGCAGCAGCCCCCGCCCGCCGGTCTCCAGCTCAGCGGGCCGCCGCACGACGGGGCGCCCTCCACCGGCGTCACTCACCTCAAGCCGGAGCGAGGCCCCCCGGTCCCGGCACATGATGCGAACGCCGATCATCCGGTCCCCGGGGACGGCGACCCGCAGGGCGTTGGTGACGAGCTCCGAGAGCACCAACTCCGCCGTGTCGGCGGGCGCCTCCCCGGCTCGCCACTCACCGAGCTTGGCGCGCAGGAGGGCGCGGACCCGGGGGACGCTGCTGCGGCGTCGGACCAGCCGGAAGTTCACTTCACATAGTTCAGCCATCACGGTCCTCCAGTGGCGCGGTCGACTGAAATCCCTTGCGGGAGAGGCCCGTTCACATGAGGTTCTCTCCAACACCAGCAGGATGAGCTCGCAGCACTCGAAAATGCAACGTTGCCGATGGCCTCAACATCATTTTTCCCTCTTTCGGGTAACCTCGCCCTAACAGAGCCGCTACTTTGCTAAAGGTGTTCACATGCACGCGAAGAGCGCCGCCGCCAACACATCCACCGTCCTCGGCCGCCAACTCGGCGATGAACTGAGGAGGTTGCGGGAGGCAGTCGGCCTGACCACCAGCCAAGCGGCCGAAGCCCTGGACTGCACCAAGGGCAAGATCAGTCGGATCGAGAACGGTCGGGTGGCGGTCCGGCTCCCCGATCTGACGGCGATGCTGCACGCGTACGAGATCTCCGACCCCGGCATCCGGGACCGTCTCGCCTCTTTGGCCCGCAAGGCCAACCGCAGGCGACGGGAGGGCTGGTGGAACCAGTACGGCGATGTCCTCGCCGACACCTACCGCGACTACATCGCCTTGGAGGCCATGGCTGGATCGATCCGCACCTTCCAAGCGCAGCTGATTCCCGGACTGCTCCAGACCCCGGAGTACATCCGCGCCGTTACCGTGGCTTCGCGCCAGTGGCAGACGGCGGACGAGATCGATAAGTTCGTCCAGGTCCGTCTGGCACGACAAGAACGACTCCTGGACGACGCCCCACTACAGCTCTGGGCCGTACTGTCGGAAGCCGTCCTCCTCCAGCAAGTCGGCGGTGCCCAGGTGATGAACGCGCAGTTGCAGCACCTGCTGGCCAGTTCCGAGCACCCGAACGTGACCGTGCAGGTGCTGCCGTTCTCGCGCGGGGCACATGCGAGTATGTTCGGCCCGTACGTAGTGCTGGGTTTTCCCGAGGAGGGGGCGCTCGACGTGGTGCTGGCGGACAACCCGTCCGGTTCCATGTGGCTGGAACGGGAGGCGGACGTCTCGCGCTACCAGGACCTGTTCGATGCCGCGCGGACGTCCGCGCTCTCCCCGACGGAGTCCCGCGCTGTCATCCGTCGCAGGGCCAAGGAGCATCAAGCATGAACAGCGCACACCACAGCCCGCCGAACTTGTCAGGCGCGCAGTGGCGTACCAGCTCGTACAGCGGCGGCAACAACGAGTGCGTCGAGGTCGCCCCGAACCTCCCCCACCTGATCCCGGTCCGCGACAGCACTCGCCCCACGGGCCCCGTCCTCACCTTCCGCCACGACGCCTGGCAGGCGTTCATCGGCGACCTGGCGTAACGCCGGCTCCCGGCGGCGCACGGTTCAGGGGGTCGGCGACGCGGCCGGATAGCACTGCCGAGGCCCGTCCGGGGCACGGCTGACGCAGACCCGAAGGGTCTCCGGGCTGTCCGTGGCGACCATGGGCGTGTGGAGGCGGACCCCGGTCGCGTACTTGTCCGGCACGGTGAGCGTCTGCGGCGCCCCGCCCGCCGCGGAGACGGTGAAGACGTCCCCGATGCGCTGCCCCCAGACCCGCGCCCAGCCCGCACCGCACCCGGCTTCGTACCGCAGGTCGACCCGGAGGCCGGGGGCGGGCCGGTGGGTGGCGACCATGGCGGGGTGCATACCGCAACGGGTGGCGATGACGTCCTGGCCCGTGCACCGCTGGCCGTAACAGGCGAACTCGGGCTCGGAGGACGCCGGGGCGTCGGCATCGGCGCTCTCCGACCGCCAGGGGCCTGCCATGACCAGCCAGACGGTACAGAGGAGGGCGGCGGCGAGGACGACGGCGGTGCGCGCGTGGCGGAGGGAGGGACGCCGGTTGTGCTGCTCCGGCCGCGGGGGTTCTTCGCGTACGGGTACGGGTACGGCCCCGGCTGCCGGCTCGGGCACGGGTGCGGGTGCGGCCGGGCGCGGAGGCCGGTTCCTGGCGGTCTCGGCGCGCTCCCAGAGGGCGAGCGTGTGCGCGGGAGGCTGCCGGGCGAGGCGGCAGAGGGCCACGACAGCGGCACGCGGCGGAGGGGTCTTCCCATTGAGGTACCGCTCCCACGACGACTTGCTGTACGGGGTCTGAGCCGCAACCTCTTTCAGCGACAGCCCACTTCGCGACCGGATGGCACGCAGAGCCTCGGCGCAGGCGCTCTCCTCGGCGGTGGGCTCCAGGGGCAGCAGACTCATCCGCGCAACACCTTCCAGGTGTCGGGCCCGACCAGCCCGTCGTCCTCGATCCCCGCCTTCGCCTGCAGCCGCTTGACGGCCTGTTCGGTGTTGGGGCCGTAGACCCCGTCCACGGCGCCCGGGTCGAAGCCCGCTTCGCGCAGCAGACACTGGGCCTCGACCACGTCCCAGCTGGTGGTGTTGTGGGCCAGGACGGTCTGGTGCGTACCGCTGTGTCCGGCGTAGGTACGGCCGCTGTGCTGCTGGATGCGGCAGGGGTAGGAGGTCTCGCGCCCCCAGACGTAGGGCCCGTCGTGGGCGCTGGTGAACGGGGACTGCGGGGCAGCGGCCTTGCTCGAGGTCTGCCACGGCTCGGCGATCACCACCCCACCGGCGACGGCGACCCCGGCCCCCAGCACGACGAGCGCGGGCCACCGCCGCCACCAGGGGCCGGGGGAGGCGGCCGTACGGGGCACGGGGCCGGGGTCGCCCGCCGCGTCGACCGTGCGGGGCACGGGGACCAGGCCATGCGCCGGCTCCGGCGCATGGCCTGGTCCCAAGCCCCCCACGCCCCCCGAGTCCTCAGCCCCGCCGCGTCCTCCGGGCTCCTTCCGCGCGGCCGCGTCCGATGCCGCCACCTCACGCAGGGCCAGCAACGGCACCGGATCGCAGCCGGCCACGGTGCACAACGCCCGTACCGCGTCCGCCGAGGGCAGGGTTCGGCCGTTCAGATAACGCTCCCACGAGGACTTGCTGTACGCCGTCTTCCGCTCCAGCGCCACCAGCGTCAGCCCACCACGGCTCTTCACCGTCCGCAGCCCCGCCACCAGCTCGGCGGCCGGCTCACTCAACGACTCCGGCATCCCCCGTCCGCGCGGCATAGCGCTTCCCCCCTCTTCTTGCCCGGTGACGTCAGCAGGCCCGGCAACACGCCGCGCGTCAGACGAACTTCATGCCCTGATCCTCCCTCGGAGGAACTGCTCAGAATATTTCACCGCCACACTCGGCAACACAAAGGAGGCTGATAATTAGGCCTATACGGCGTTATGCAGACTGCAGCCCTTGGCCAGTCCGCTCGCACGCTCGCGCGAGAGATGCCCGTCCCACCCTTGGGGACGTCCCACCGCAGCTTCCCAGATGAGGGCATGACAGCAGGTCGGACAGGCTGACGTCCCGCCTTTTCCCGTCCCGCCGATCCCTGTGGACGCGGCGTCGCCGGGACGGGCAAGGTCTGGCCCAGCAGGTGGCGGAGCCGAGGCTCCCCCACCCACCAGCCAGAGAAGAACGGGGACTTGCTCCATGACCAGTCAGACACTCCGCACGCGCTTCGCACCGGCCGCCCTGGCCGTCGTGCTCCTGAGCACGGGCATGTCCGTGGCCACCGCGCAGCCCGCCACCGCACAGCCGGCCGAAGCGGCACCGGCGTTCGCGGCGGCAGGCAAGAAGAAGGCGAAGCCGAAGCAGTACCTCAAGTTCGTCAAGAACAAGAAGAACCCGAGCAACAGCAAGCTGCACCTGATGGCAGCGGGCAAGAAGAAGCCCGTCGCCACCTGGCGGGCCGGCTCGGGCAACGGCTCGACGAACGCCTGCAAGCCGAACGCGGGGTGGCTCCCCAACGGCTCGTACAAGATCGAGTTCCACAAGAAGAACTTCAACGGGAGCGCGATCAAGGGCTACGTCATCAAGCTGCAGGACAAGAAGTGCAGCAACGGCACCAAGCGCACCGAGCTCTTCATCCACAGCGAGATGCAGAAGAACGGCAAGCAGGGCCCCAAGAGGGGCAAGGACTCCCCGTGGCGCTGGGACGGCAACGGCGACTACAAGTCCCTGGCCTGCATCAAGCTGAAGCCCGCACACATCAAGAGCCTGTTCACCAAGTCCTCGGCCAAGGGCTGGCCCAAGACCCTCAAGGTCGTCTGAGCCCCTCGCTGACCGAACCGGCCCCCTGACCCACCCAGCCCCCTGCTCCCGTCCGGCGGAATTTCCACCCCGCCGGACGGGAGCAGCCGTTTGCGCACCGGGGGCCCGCTCGCTTGCGGCGTTGCCCGCGTGAAGGACGCCGTGACAGCATCCGGTGCATGGCGTGGAGGCGCGGCTGACGATTCCAAGCCCCGACCACAGAACCCGGAAGCCATTGCAGACGTTCCAGAGTCCACCCGGCGTTGGCAGTTGACGCGCCCTGGCTGATCTGAGCCTCATGCGGATTACAGACATTCGAGAGATCCCTGGCAGCACCGACCTCGTCACGTTCACGGGGCCGACAGGGCAGGCATGGGGTCGGTGGCACGGCGACCTTCCGCCCAGCACCCCCTGTTTCGTTGAGACCGATATCCCAGAGTCGGTAACCTCATGGGATGCCGCTCCGCCACCGGACGTACTGGCGGGGGGACCTGAGGAAGAACTCACCGTCTGCGCAGTGGTCGATTCCGCGGACGCTGACGGAGTAGTAGCCCTAAGGCTGTCATCGGACATTGTCCTGATTGAGTGGACGTCCGAACACGTCACGCCCGGAGAGCGCATACGCTTTTCCACACCCCTGGTCGAGATCTATCCGTACACGTTCTAACGAATCACCTCGACTCCGGACACACAGGCCAGCAGCCACCAGATAACTTCCTTGCACGGGCAATCAAGACAGAAGCTTTCCAGCTTCGATACGAAGGAATACCACCCTGAGACCCCCCATTGGGCCGATCTGGTGCATAATCCACACCCTCTCGGTTCCCTCTACTCCACTGTCCCGCCCCTGAAGTCTGCGCGTCTCAGGTCCTTCCATCTCGACTGGCGAGGACCCACACTGACGCTACGGATCGACCTTCCTTCCTACCCGGAGAACCCGCCACCGGCCTGGTCCGAGCTCGGCCACAGCACCCTGCAGGTTCATCTGCAGTTTCTGGCCATCGATGATCTGACCGCGCACGGGTGGATTCCCTCAACTCTCATAGATATCCACATTCCCCCTCCGCGCGATCGCAGAATTCAAACGGATATCACCGGAACAGGGCTAAAACTCTCTTTCACTCTCCGGCGCGGAAGGGATGACACTCTGACGGTTACCGTGACGTCAGAGGGCACCTCGGCAGCATTTCAGGCACGCACGGCATCTCTCGCCGCGGCGCGCGTGGGGCTGGTGTCCCGATCCGAGTAGCTCCACGGGAGGCGAGAGAGGGAAACGGCTCACTCCTCCGGTGGGAACACCACCTCCCCCGACCCCACCAGCGTCAGCGTGATCGCCTCGACCGGGCAGCCCTCCGCCGCCGCGAGGACCTGTTCGCCGGCGTCGCGGTCCTCCTCCTGCGGACGGGACTGGCGGGCGGTGTCCAGGTGGAAGGCGTCCGGGGCATGGTTGACGCACATGCCGGAGCCGATGCAGACGGAGCGGTCGACCTCGATGTGCCAGCGGTCGCCCATCATGCCTCCCGGTAGCCGGCGGGAAGGTGGATCATCTTGTGCTCGAAGAACTCGCCGTAGCCCTCGGGGCCGAACTCGCGGCCCAGGCCGGAGTTCTTGTAGCCGCCGAACGGGCCGAGCATGTCCAGGCTGAAGGTGTTCACGCTGTACGTGCCGGTGCGGACGCGGCGGGCGATGTCGATGCCGCGTTCGGTGTCCGCCGTCCAGACGCTGCCGCTGAGGCCGTACGGGGAGTCGTCGGCGATGCGGACGGCCTCGGCCTCGTCGCCGTACGGGATCAGGCAGATCACCGGGCCGAAGATCTCCTCGCGGGCGATGCGCATCGAGTTGTCGACCGAGCCGAAGAGCGTCGGCTCGACGTACCAGCCTCGCTCCTGGGAGGGCGGGCGGTTGCCGCCGGTCAGGATCTTGGCGCCTTCCTCCTGGCCCAGACGGATGTAGTCGAGCGAGCGTTGCTGCTGGCGTCGGGCCACCAGGGGGCCCAGTTCGGTGGTCGGGTCCATCGGGTCGCCTACGCGGAGCGCGCCGGCCGCTGCCGCGAACGCCTCCGCCATCTCGTCGTAGCGGGAGCGCGGGGCCAGGATGCGGGTCTGGGCCACGCACGCCTGGCCGTTGATCATCCAGGCGAAGGGGACGATGCCCGCGACCGCCGCCTCCAGGTCCGCGTCCGGCAGGATCACCGCCGCCGACTTGCCGCCCAGTTCGAGGGTGACGCGGGTCAGGTTGCGGGAGGCGACCTCCATCACGCGGCGGCCCGCTGCGACCGAGCCCGTGAAGGAGACCTTGTCGATGTCCCGGTGCGCCACCAGGTACTCGCTGACCTCACGGTCGGCCGGGAGGATGGAGAGGACGCCGGGCGGGAGGCCTGCCTCCGCCGCTATCTCCGCCAAGAGGTAGGCGTCCAGGGGGGTTTCCGGGGAGACCTTCAGGATCGCCGTGCAGCCTGCCAGAAGCGCGGGGGCCAGTTTGGCAGCTGCCGTGAACTGGGGGACGTTCCACGGGACGACAGCCGCCACCACGCCGACCGGTTCGCGGCGCACCAGGAGGGGGCCCAGCACCCCGTCGCGCCGCTCCTCGTACGGGAACATGCGCGCCACCGTGACCGCCGAGTCCCAGACCATCATCGCGGCCAGCGCCTGCACCATCACGCTCGCGCTGTACGGGGTGCCGTTCTGGGCGCTGATCAGCCGCGCGAACTCCTCGTGCCGTACGGCGAAGGCGTCCTTGATCCGGGTGATCACCGCGATCCGCTCGTCCAGTGTCATCCGGGGCCACGGGCCCTCGTCGAAGGCGTGGCGGGCCGCGCCGACCGCTCGGTCCACATCGGCCTCGGAGGCGTGCGGCACCCGGCCGATGACCTGTTCGGTGTGCGGGGAGATCACCTCGATGACGTCGGTGCCGAGCGGATCGGTGAACTCCCCGCCGATGAACAGCTGTCCGTGTTCCACCAGCTCCGTACGTTCCGTCATGGCCGTTGCCTCCCGCGAAGCGAACCCGTGCACTGCAACTGACTGCTCGTCAGAACTGATAGCAGTTCCTGTTCCAGGAGTCCACGGCGCGGACCGTACCCGGGGGTGGAGCAGGGACCGAGCAGGAGTCGAACATTTGGTAGACCTGGGCTACCACTGGAACGAGTTCTCGTTACAGTGGGATCAGCGCACGCCGCCGAGCAGAGATGGGAAGCCCATGACGCAGGTGACGCAGGTGACCGACCACGGCGGGGGCGTCCACAGCATCAAGGTCCCCATCCCGGACAACCCCCTCGGCCACACCCTGGTCCACCTCGTCGACACCGACCGGGGCCCCGTCCTCATCGACACCGGCTGGGACGACCCCGTCTCCTGGGACACGCTCGTGGCCGGGCTCACCGCCCTCGGCACCGCCGTCACCGACGTCCACGGCGTCGTCATCACCCACCACCACCCCGACCACCACGGGCTTTCCGGCCAGGTCCGCGAGGTCTCCGGGGCCTGGATCGCGATGCACGAGGCGGACGCCGCGATCGTCCGGCGTACGCGGGAGGCCGAGCCCGGCACCTGGCTCGACTACCTCGCCCGCAAGCTCGCCGCCGTCGGCGCGCCCGACGACCACCTCGCCCCGCTGCTCGCCGCCCGCAGGAGTGGCCGAACGCGCACCCTGCCCGGGCTGCGCCCCGCCCTGCCGGACCGGGAGATCATGCCCGGCGAGCTGCTCGGTCTCGCCGGGCGGCGGCTGCGCGCCGTCTGGACCCCCGGCCACACCCCGGGCCACGTCTGCCTCCATCTGGAGGAGCGGCATCCGGCGAACCTGCCGGGGCACGGGCGGCTGTTCTCCGGGGATCACCTGCTGCCCGGGATCAGCCCGCACATCGGGCTGTACGAGGACCCGGACGACACCGCGGTCACCGACCCGCTCGGGGACTACCTCGCCTCGCTGGAGCGGGTCGGGCGGCTCGGGGTGGCCGAGGTGCTGCCCGCCCACCAGCACGCGTTCACCGACGCGGGCGGACGCGTGCGGGAGCTGCTGGACCACCACGAGGAGCGGCTGACCGGGCTGCTCGCCCTGCTCGCCACGCCGCTCACCCCGTGGCAGCTGGCCGAGCGGATGGAGTGGAACCGGCCCTGGGAGCGGATCCCGCACGGTTCGCGGTCGATCGCCGTCTCGGAGGCCGAGTCCCATCTGCGGCGGCTGGTGAAGCTCGGGCGCGCGGAGGCGGTGGCGGGCGCCGACCCCGTCACGTACATCGCGGTGTGACGAGAACCCGTCACGTGCATCGCGGTGTGACGAGAACCCGTCACGTGCATCGCGGTGTGAGCCGTCCCGCCCTGCCCCGGCGTCGCGGTACGAAGGGCGGCCCGCGTGCTGTTCCCTCCGGACGACGCGAGCGGTCTGCCGCCCCGAGCAGGGACGCTGCGGCCCGGTAGAGTGGGCAGGTCGTCATCATGCCCGTACAGGGGGAAGCCGGTGCGAACCGGCGCCGGCCCCAGCCGTGAACCGTCCGAGCCGTCCGCGCGACGGCAGTCGGAACGTCCTGTGGGCGGAGTGTGAGCGGCCGGGGGCAGTGTGACCACGGGCCCCAGGGTCACCGGAACCCCGGTGACCGGCACCGTCGAGGTATACGGGGCCGGAGCCCGGTGCCCTCGTGCGCCCGGGAGAGCCGACCCCCGCAGGAGAGGCACAGCCCGCCATGACCGTACGCCGCAGCGCAGCCGCGCTCGCGACCACCGCCGTTCTTCTGGGCGCGGCCGCACCCTTCGCGGCCGCCCCCGTCGCGGTCGCCGCACCGAGCCCGTCCCCGTCGGTCCAGCTGCCGCTCGGGCTCTACGGGACCACGGACCCCACGTACGACGGGGTGTGGCGGCAGTCGCTGGCCTTCCTCGCCCAGAAGATCGAGTTCGTCACGCCGTCGAAGCAGTCCGTGGACTGGCTGCTGGAGCAGCAGTGCGACAGCGGCGCGTTCACCTCCTTCCGGGACGACGCCTCCGTGCCGTGCGACGCGTCGACCGTGATGGACACCAACGCCACGGCCGCCGCCGTCCAGGCGTTCGTCGAGCTGGGCCAGCACCGCGACGCCGCCGACAACGGGGCCGACTGGCTGAAGTCCGTCCAGAACGAGGACGGCGGCTGGGGGTACAACCCGGGCAGCCCGAGCGACGCCAACTCCACCGCCGTCGTGATCGGCGCCCTCGCCCGTACGAGCGTCCCGATCAGCGAGCTCACCACCGCCGACGGCAGCACCCCGTACACCGCGCTCCAGGCCCTGGCCATCCCGTGCGGGAAGAAGGACGGCGGCGCCTTCGCCTACCAGCCCGGCAAGAAGGGCGAGCTCGTCGCCAACACCGACGCGTCGGCCGCAGCCGTGCTCGGTCTGCTGGGCAAGGGCATGGCCATCGGGGACGCCAACGCGGTGAAGGACCCCGTCTGCACGAAGGGCGACGACCTCACCGCCGAGCAGAGCGCGCAGAACGGCGCCCACTACCTCGCCGCGACGCTGGCCGCCTCCCCCTACCTGGAGCAGCCGCCGATGCCGGGCGCCGAGGAGAGCGAGCCGCAGCCCGACTTCGGCAACACCGCGGACACGGTCGTGGCCCTCGCCGCCTCAGGGCACAAGGACAAGGCCGCCGCCTCGGTGCAGTGGCTGGAGAAGAACTCCAGGACGTGGGCACAGCAGGGCGGGCCCGCCGCCACCGCGCAGCTGATCTTCGCCGCGCACGCCACCGCCGCCGACGCCCGGGACTTCGGCGGGGTCGACCTGGTCGCGCAGCTCAACGCGACCGGCCCGGCCCCCGCCGCGACCGCCCTCCCCTCCCCGACGCCGAGCGGTCCGCAGCCCTCCAGCGGCACCGAGAGCGAGGACGGCGGGCTCGGCCTGTGGTGGCTGGTCGGCCTCGGTCTGTTCTTCGGCGCGGGCATCGGTTTCCTGCTCAGCTTGCGCCGGAAGAAGCAGCAGCCGTGACGCGGCCTTCGTCGGCGGTGCTCCGGAGTCCGGTCGCCGCTCTCCTCGCCGTCCTCCTCGCCGCCTCGGGCGTCCTGCTCGGGGCCGGTGGGGCTCAGGCCGCCGGGTACCGCTACTGGTCCTTCTGGGAGGGCAGCGGCAAGGACTGGGCGTACGCCACCCAGGGGCCCTCCCTCCTGCGCCCCGACGACGGTACGGTCCAGGGCTTCCGGTTCTCCGTCAGCGAGGACTCCTCCGACGCCGACCAGCCGCGCCACGCCCCCGACTTCGGGGCGGTCTGCGCGTCCACCCCGGCGAAGGAGGGCACCAAGCGCGTCGCCCTGGTGATCGACCCCGGTACGGCGGAGGACGCCCCGGCCGGGGAGAGGCCGCCCGCGCTGCGCACCGCCTGTGCCCAGCTCGCGCCGGACGCCAGCAGCGCGGAGGCGCTCGCCTCGGTGGCGAAGCCGCTGCGGTACGACAGCAGCGCCATGATCTGCGCGATCTCCGGATACCCGAAGACGGGCTGCGGCGAGCAGGTGCCGGGCGACGGCAGCAAGAAGGACGGCAGCAAGAAGCCGACCGACACGCCCTCCGCCACCACCTCGGCCCCGGCAACGGACGACGGCAGCGGCACCGGCGGTGGTCCCTCCGCCGGTCTCCTCCTCGGCATCGGCGCCGTCCTGCTCCTCGGCATCGCCGCCGTGCTCCAGGCCCGCCGGCGCCGATGACCCGCTCCCCCGGGACGGCCCGGCTGCTCCGCCGTGCCCTGCACGCGCCCGAGGCGGGCCGCTCCAACGCGCTGCCCGCCGGGGCGTGGTGGCTGTGGGCACTGGGGCTGGCCACCGCCGCCTCCCGGACGACCAACCCCCTGCTGCTCGGCCTGCTGGTCGGGGTGGCGGGGTATGTGGTGGCGGCCCGGCGCACGGACGCGCCCTGGGCCCGCTCGTACGGGGCGTTCATCAAGCTCGGGCTCTTCGTCGTGGCGCTGCGCCTGGTCTTCTCCGTCTTCCTCGGCTCGCAGATCCCGGGCTCGCACACCGTGCTGACGCTCCCCGAAGTGCCGATGCCCGACTGGGCGCAGGGGGTGCGGATCGGCGGCCGGGTCACGGCGGAACAGCTGGTCTTCTCGCTCTACGACGGGATGAAGCTGGCCACCCTGCTGATCTGCGTCGGCGCGGCGAACTCGCTCGCCAACCCGGCCCGGCTGCTGAAGTCCCTGCCCGGTGCGCTGTACGAGGTCGGGGTCGCCGTCGTCGTCGCGATGACGTTCGCCCCGAACATGGTCGCCGACGTGGTCCGGCTCCGCACCGCGCGGCGGCTGCGGGGGCGGCCGACCGGTGGCGTGCAGGCCGTCGCGCAGATCGGACTGCCGGTGCTGGAGGGGGCGTTGGAGCGGTCGGTGGCGGTGGCCGCGTCGATGGACGCGCGGGGGTACGGGCGTACCGCCCAGGTGCCGCCCGCCGTCCGGCACACCACCGACGTGCTCACCCTCGGCGGGCTGCTCGGCGTGTGCGCCGGCACGTACGGGCTGCTCGCCGCGCAGGGGGCCGTGTACGGGCTGCCGGTCCTGCTGGCGGGGCTCGTCGCGGCGATGGCAGGGCTGCGGCTGGGCGGGCGGCGCTCGGTAAGGACCCGCTACCGGCCCGACCGGTGGGGGCTGCGGGCCTGGCTGGTGGCGGGGTCGGGTGCGGTGGTGGCGGCCGCGATGATCTGGGCGGGCGCCGTCGATCCGGCGGCGCTGCACCCCGGGGTCGTACCGCTGACCGCGCCCGTGCTGCCGCTCTGGCCCGCGGCGGCCGTGCTGGTCGGGCTGCTGCCCGCGCTGGTGGCCCCCGTACCGCCCTCGGCACGGACCGACCGGGGCTTCGAAGAACACGGCCGTCGCACCAGGGAGCAGGCGTGATCAGGTTCGAGCAGGTCTCCGTGCGGTACGACGGGACGGACCGGCCCACCCTGTCCGGCGTCGATCTCGTGGTCCCGGAAGGGGAGCTGGTGCTGCTCGTCGGGCCGTCGGGGGTCGGGAAGTCGACGTTGCTGGGGACGGTCTCGGGGCTCGTGCCGCACTTCACGGGCGGGGTGCTGAGCGGCCGGGTCTCGGTGGACGGGCGGGACACCCGCACGCACAAGCCGCGTGAACTGGCCGATCTGGTCGGCACGGTGGGGCAGGACCCGTTGGCCCACTTCGTCACGGACACGGTCGAGGACGAACTCGCTTACGGCATGGAGTCGTTGGGCCTGGCGCCGGACGTCATGCGCCGCCGGGTGGAGGAGACGCTCGATCTGCTGGGCCTGGCCGAGCTGCGTGACCGGCCGATCGCGACCCTGTCGGGCGGCCAGCAGCAGCGGGTGGCGATCGGTTCGGTGCTGACCCCGCACCCCAAGGTGCTGGTCCTCGACGAGCCGACGTCCGCGCTGGACCCGGCGGCGGCCGAGGAGGTCCTCGCCGTGCTCCAACGGCTGGTGCACGACCTCGGGACGACCGTGCTGATGGCCGAGCACCGTTTGGAGCGGGTGGTGCAGTACGCGGACCAGGTCGTTCTGCTGCCCGCGCCGGGTGCCGCCCCCGTGATGGGGGCGCCCGCCGACATCATGGCGATCTCGCCGGTCCGGCCGCCGGTCGCGGAGCTGGGGCTGCTGGCGGGCTGGGACCCGCTGCCGCTCTCCGTACGGGATGCCCGGCGGGGGGCCGGTGACCTGCGGGCCCGGTTGGCGGAGACCTCGCCGCCCGCGCCGCCGGAGCTTTCCGTGCACGTGGCCGTTGCGCCCGCGTCGCTCTCCCCGGGTCCCGGTCCGGGGCGAATCGCCCGGCTCCTGGGTCGTACGAGGGCCGTGGAGGCCCCCACCGCCGACCCCGTCACCCGGGTCGGGTCCCTGAGCGTGCGGCGCGGCCGGATCGAGGCGCTGCGGCGGG
This sequence comes from Streptomyces sp. NPDC006261, assembly GCF_040613515.1. NCBI lineage: Bacteria > Bacillati > Actinomycetota > Actinomycetes > Kitasatosporales > Streptomycetaceae > Streptomyces > Streptomyces sp. NPDC006261. The sequence continues at coordinate 10,314 of NZ_JBEXSI010000075.1, read as the reverse complement.
TCACGCTCACCGTCGCCCCGGGCGAAACGGTGGCGCTGATGGGCCGCAACGGGGCCGGGAAGTCCACGCTGCTCGGCGCCCTCGTCGGCATGGTCGAGCCCACCTCCGGCTCCGTACGCGTCGGGGGCCTGGCCCCGGCCCGTACCGATCCGCGCGCCATGATCCGCCGGGTCGGCCTCGTCCCGCAGGAGCCGCGCGATCTGCTGTACGCGGACACGGTGGCCGCCGAGTGCGGCGCCGCCGACCGGGACGCGGGCGCGGCGGAGGGCACCTGCCGGGCGCTGGTCTCCGAGCTGCTCCCGGGCGTCGGGGACGCCACCCACCCCCGCGACCTCTCCGAGGGGCAGCGCCTCGCCCTGGCCCTCGCCCTGGTCCTCACCGCCCGCCCGCCGCTGTTGCTCCTGGACGAGCCGACCCGGGGTCTGGACTACGCGGCGAAGGGCCGGCTCGTCGGCGTACTGCGGTCGCTGGCGGCCGAGGGCCACGCGATCGTCCTGGCCACGCACGACGTAGAGCTGGCGGCGGAGCTGGCGCACCGGGTGGTGATCCTCGCCGACGGGGAGGTCGTCGCGGACGGCCCGACCGGGCGGGTGGTCGTCTCCTCCCCCGCCTTCGCCCCGCAGACCGCGAAGATCCTCGCGCCGCGGGAGTGGCTGACCGTCTCCCAGGTGCGCGCGGCCCTGGAGGCGGGAGCGTGAGCGGTACGCAGAGGGTGCGGGCTCCACGGCCCGTGCGGCTCGGGCCGAAGTCGGTCGCCGCGCTGGTGCTGGTGAGTGCGGTCGGGGTGGTCGCCTTCGGCTGGCCGCTGCTGGCCGGTGCCGACTCCGGGCTCGCGCACGCCCAGGACGCGCCGTGGCTGTTCGCGGCGCTGCTGCCTGCTCTGGTAGCGGTGGTGGTGGCCACGGTCTCGGAATCCGGGATGGACGCCAAGGCCGTCGCGATGCTCGGTGTGCTGGCGGCGGTCGGGGCCGCGCTGCGACCGCTGGGGGCGGGCACGGCGGGCCTGGAGCCGATGTTCTTCCTGATGGTGCTGAGCGGGCGGGTGCTGGGGCCGGGCTTCGGCTTCGTGCTCGGCTCGGTGACGATGTTCGCGTCCGCCCTGCTCACGGGCGGGGTGGGGCCGTGGATGCCGTTCCAGATGCTGTCGATGGGCTGGTTCACGATGGGCGCGGGCCTGCTGCCGGGTGCTGACCGGCTGCGCGGCCGGGCCGAGTTGGCGATGCTCGCGCTCTACGGGTCCGTGGCGGCGTTCGCGTACGGCACGATCATGAATCTGTACGGCTGGACGATCATCCCCGGGCTGGGCTCGGGCATCTCGTTCGTCGCGGGCGACCCGCTCCACGAGAACCTGGTGCGCTTCCTCGCCTACTGCGCGGCGACCTCGCTCGGCTGGGACCTGGGCCGGGCGGTGCTCACCGTCGTCCTCACCCTCACGGTCGGCCCGACCCTGCTGAAGGCGCTGCGCCGGGCGACCCGGCGGGCGGCGTTCGACGCGCGGGTGGGGTTCGAGGGACCGGGCAAGCCCGAGGGGTGAACGGCCCCCTGGACTCCTGGGCGGGCTCCGCATCTACAGCCGCTGAATGATCGTGCCGGTGGCCAGTGCCCCGCCCGCGCACATCGTGATGAGCGCGAACTCCTTGTCGCGGCGTTCCAGTTCGTGCAGGGCGGTGGTGATCAGCCGGGCGCCCGTCGCTCCGACCGGGTGGCCGAGCGCGATCGCACCCCCGTTGACGTTGACCTTCTCCAGGCCGTCGAGGTCCGCCTCGAACTCCTGGGCCCAGCTCAGCACCACCGATGCGAACGCCTCGTTGATCTCGACGACGTCGATGTCCTTCAGCGACATGCCCGCCTTGCCGAGCACCGCCCGGGTGGCGTCCACGGGTCCGTCCAGGTGGAAGTGCGGGTCGGAGCCGACCAGGGCCTGGGCGACGATCCGGGCGCGGGGCTTGAGCTTCAGGGCCCGGGCCATCCGCTTCGAGGACCAGAGGATGGCGGCGGCCCCGTCGGATATCTGGGAGGAGTTGCCGGCGGTGTGGACGGCGCTCGGCATGACCGCCTTCAGCCCGGCGAGCGCCTCCATGGAGGTGTCCCGCAGCCCTTCGTCCCGGTCGACGAGCCGCCACATGCCCTGGCCGGCCGCCTGCTCCTCCTCGGTGGTGGGGACCTGGACGGCGTACGTCTCACGCTTGAAGCGCTCCTCGGCCCAGGCGGCGGCCGCCCGCTGCTGCGAGAGCAGGCCGAGCGCGTCGGCCTTCTCACGGGTCAGGCCACGTTTGCGGGCGATGCGCTCGGCGGCCTCGAACTGGTTGGGCAGGTCGACGTTCCACTCGTCGGGCCAGGGCTTGCCCGGCCCGTGCTTCGAGCCGCTGCCCAGCGGCACCCGCGACATCGCCTCGACGCCGCAGCTGATGCCCACGTCGATGACGCCGGCGGCGACCATGTTGGCCACCATGTGCGAGGCCTGCTGCGAGGATCCGCACTGACAGTCCACCGTGGTCGCGGCGGTCTCGTACGGCAGGCCGACGGCCAGCCAGGCGTTGCGGGCCGGGTTCATGGACTGCTCCCCGGCATGGGTGACGGTGCCGCCGACGATCTGCTCGACGCAGTCGGCCTGGAGGCCGGTGCGGCCGAGAAGTTCGCGGTAGGTCTCGCCCAGCAGGTAGGCGGGGTGCAGATTGGCGAGCGCGCCTTGACGCTTGCCGATCGGGGTGCGTACGGCTTCGACGATGACGGGTTCCGCGGCCATGAGCTCGTCCTCTCCTCGCCCTTCCGCTGGGGGCGTCCCGGCGCCCACGAAAGGAACTAGTACGCGTTCTAGTTATGTAGCAGTCTCGTGACGCGGGACCACCTGCGCAAGGGGCGTGCACCGGCCGGGTACACCCGTTGCGCGCGCCCCTGCTCCGGGGTTGTCGACCACGCGGGGCCGGCACGGGGAACAGATCCGGCCAGGGCTCTTGCGACTTGTAGAACTCGTTACTACCTTGCGGGCACATTCTGATGGAGCGTCAGGAACGCCAGGCAAGGGCGGCTGTCGGACGGTTCGCCGCCAGATCCGGAGTGGAGAGGTGCCCATGCGCTGCCCCCAACTGCCCGACGGGTTCGACTTCACCGACCCCGACCTCCTCCAGGCCCGCATCCCGCACCCGGAGTTCGCCCTGATGCGGCAGACCGCGCCGGTGTGGTGGTGCACCCAGCCCGCCAACATCTCCGGCTTCGGTGACGAGGGGTACTGGGTCGTCACCCGCCACGCGGACGTCAAGTACGTCTCCACGCACCCCGAGTTGTTCTCCTCGAACACCAACACCGCGGTCATCCGCTTCAACGAGACGATCAGCCGCGACCAGATCGAGGCCCAGAAACTCATCATGCTCAACATGGACCCGCCCGAACACACCCGGGTCCGCCAGATCGTCCAGCGCGGCTTCACCCCGCGCGCGGTGCGCTCGCTGGAGCAGGCGCTGCGCTCGCGGGCCCGCTCCATCGTGGAGACCGCACACGCGACGGCGTCCGGAGCCGACGGATCCTTCGACTTCGTCACGAACGTCGCGGTGGAGCTGCCGCTCCAGGCGATCGCCGAACTCATCGGCGTACCGCAGCAGGACCGGTCCAGGATCTTCGACTGGTCCAACAAGATGGCCGCGTACGACGATCCCGAGTACGCGATCACCGAGGAGGTCGGCGTCGAGGCGGCGATGGAGATCGTGGCGTACTCGATGAACCTGGCGGCGGCCCGCAAGAAGTGCCCGTCCCAGGACATCGTGAGCCGGCTGGTCGCGGCGGAGGGCGAAGGCAACCTGTCCTCCGACGAGTTCGGGTTCTTCGTGATCCTGCTGGCGGTGGCCGGCAACGAGACCACCCGTAACGCCATCAGCCACGGCATGCACGCCTTCCTCACCCATCCCGAGCAGTGGGAGCTCTACAAGCGGGAGCGCCCCGGGACGACCGCCGAGGAGATCGTCCGCTGGGCGACTCCCGTGGTCTCCTTCCAGCGCACCGCTACCCAGGACGTGGAGCTGGGCGGTCAGCGGATCCGGAAGGGCGAGCGGGTCGGGCTGTTCTACTCCTCGGCCAACAACGACCCCGAGGTCTTCGACGCCCCGGAGACCTTCGACATCACCCGCGACCCCAACCCGCACCTCGGCTTCGGAGGCGGCGGGCCGCACTTCTGCCTCGGCAAGTCACTGGCCGTGATGGAGATCGACCTGATCTTCAACGCCATCGCGGACGTGCTGCCGGACCTGCGGCTCCTCGAGGACCCGCGGCGGCTGCGCTCGGCCTGGCTCAACGGGATCAAGCAGCTCCAGGTGAGCGCGTTCCCCTCGTGAGCTTGCCCCACGAGGGGCGGGGCGGGCGCGGCGGGCGGACCGGGTAAGGACGCGGCGATCCATGCCGAAGGGGTGCCGGGGCGGTGTCCGATGTCGCGGTGTCCGATGTCGTCCCGGCACCCCTTCGGGCTGTTCCTCGTACTCTGCCTGCTACGTGCCGCCCACCTCGGCGCGTACGGGTTCGGGGTCGCGTTCGGGTTCGGCATCGCGTCCGGCTTCGGGTTCGGGTTCGGGTTCCACCGTCGGCTTCACGGGTTCCGCCGCCACCTGTTTGTCGTCGGCCATCACCTTCCGCGGCCCCGACAGCAGATACGTCAGCCCGAAGCCCAGCGAGACGACCAGCGCGCCGCCGGCCGCGTCCAGCACCCAGTGGTTGGCGGTCGCCACGATCGCCGCGATGGTGAAGAGCGGGTGGAGCAGGCCGAGCGCCTTCATCCACAGCTTCGGGGCCAGCATCACGATGACCACCCCGCACCACAGCGACCAGCCGAAGTGCAGCGACGGCATCGCCGCGTACTGGTTGGTGACCGTCGTCAGCGTCCCGTAGTCGGGCTTCGCGAAGTCCTGCACCCCGTGGACGGTGTCGATGAAGCCGAGGCCGGGCATCAGCCGGGGCGGGGCCAGCGGGTAGAGCCAGAAGCCGACGAGCGCCAGCAGCGTGGCGAAACCGATGGAGGAGCGGACCCAGCGGTAGTCCGCGGGGCGGCGCGCGTACAGCACACCGAGGATCGTCAGCGGGACGATGAAGTGGAAGGTCAGGTAGTAGTAGTCGAAGAACTCCCGCAGCCAGGTGATCCGCACGACCGTCTGGTTGACCCAGAGCTCGATGTCGACGTGCAGCCACTGCTCGATGGCGTGGATCTGCCGGCCGTGCTCCTCGGCGAGCGGGCGGCCCGCGGTGGCGGCGAGGCGGACCTGGGCGTACGCGGAGTAGACGACGCGGATGAGCAGCAGTTCCAGCAGGAGGTTGGGACGGTGGAGCGCCCGGCGCCAGAACGGCAGGAGCGGCACGCGTCCCAAGCGCGCGGCGACCGGTTGCGCGAAGTCGGTGGGGACCGGCTGCTGCCAGTACGGGGAGGTGCGCAGCAGGAACGGGGCGAGGCAGGCCGCGCCGAGCGCAGCGATGAGCAGCACGTTGTCCCGTACGGGGATGACCAGGCCGACGTTCGGCAGCAGCATCTTGCCGGGGAGGGTGAGGACGAGCACCACGACGGCGGGCCAGACCAGCCGGTCGGAGGCGCGCTTGCCGACCTTGCCGACGACGGCGAGGAGCACCCACAGCAGCTGGTGCTGCCAGGCGGTCGGCGAGACGGCCACGACGACGCAGCCGGTCACGGCCACGGCGAGGAGCAGCTGCCCGTCGTGGGCGTAGCGGACCGCGCGGCGTACGCCGATGACGGTGACCGCGGCGGCGAGGACGAGGAACAGGGCGATCTCCGCGGGCCCTTCGAAGCCGAGCCGGAGCAGCGCGCCGTGGAGGGACTGGTTGGCCAGGCTGTCCGGCCGCTCACCGAGCCCGGCGCCCGCGACGTGGTGCACCCAGTACGTCCACGAGTCCTTCGGCACCGCGGCCCAGGCGGCGGCCGTACAGAAGGCGAAGGCGGCCACCGAGACCACCGAGGCCCGTCGCTTCCCGGTCAGCCAGAGCAGCACGGCGAAGAGCAGGAGCGTCGGTTGCAGGGCGGCCGCGAGGCCGACGAGGACGCCCTGAAGCCGGTGGTCCCGGGCGACGAAGCAGGCCAGCAGCACCAGGAGGACCGGCAGGATGCTGGTCTGGCCGAGGTGGAGGGTGTTGCGGACCGGCAGCGACAGCATGAGCAGGGTGATCGCGACGGGCACCGCGAGCAGCGCCGTACGCCGGCCGACCGGCGCGGGCAGGGCCCGGGCGGCGACGACACCGAGGGCGGCCACCAGGAGCAGGGAACCGAAGGTCCACGCTATGCCGAGGGCCGCCTCGGCCGACGCGGTGAGCGGCTTCAGCACCAGACCGGCGAAGGGCGTCCCCGTGAACCTGCCGCTGTCGTACAGCGAGCCCGTCACGTGCAGGACGCCGTGCTCCCCGATCCAGGTCTCCAGATCGGTGAGCCGTTCGCCGGGCGGCTGCCGCAGCACCACCGCCATCTGCCGTACCGCCAGCACGGCCACGATCAGCCAGAGCAGGGCCCGGGTCAGCCCGGTCCTCGTCTCCGTGTCCGTCATCGCGTCCGCCACCGCGCCACCGCGCACACTGTGATCCGCATTTGTCACGCTGCGCCGACCCTCCCACCGTTCCATGCCCCGCCCCTTCGACTCGGGGCAGCGCAGCATGAAGCCTCGCATTGCCCTACGGGGTAGACACAATCAACCCCCTCTTTGCCTGACTGTCATCATGCTCAGGGCCGGAGAACTGCTCAGGGTGGGAAAACTGCCGGTGCGGGAGAACGATCAGCTGTGCGCGGGGGCCTGCGGGAGGTCCAGGCCGGATCTTCCGGTGCGTCCGCCTGCCAGGCGGTGAAGACCCCGAGCGCGGGCAGCTGTCGGGTGACGGCGATGCGTGTACGCAGGGTGAGGCGCGGCAGCGCGAGGTTCACCCGGTCCGCCTCGGGCGGGGCGCCCGCCGCCCGCTCCGCCCGGCCGGCGGGCAGCACCCATTGCTGCCCCCTGCAGATAAATCACGTGGTCGTTCGACCGTGAGGGAGCAAGAATGCCCCACATGATCTGGACCGTGACCGCCGAACGATTCGACTCCCCCGATGGCACCGCACTGCGCCGCGACTACTACGACGAGGTCGCGAGCCGCTACTGGCAGCGGCCCGCCAGCGACGCGGAGATAGCCGAGGGGCTGGCCGACGACGGCGCGGACCTGCTGGCGCCGCCGACCGGTCAGTTCGTCGTCGGCCGGCACGAGGGCCAGGCCGCGAGCTGCGCCGGGCTGGTGTTGACGGAGGAGGCCGCGCCGGGTTCGGCGGAGCTGACGCGGGTGTACGTACGCCCGGCGTTCCGGTCCACGGGCGGCGGCGGGCTGCTGCTGGCCGCGATCGAGGAGGAGGCGCGGGCGCTCGGGGTGCGGCTGCTCCGGCTGGACACCCGGCTCGACCTGGTCGAGGCGCGCGGGCTGTACGCGAAGCACGGCTACGCGGAGGTGCCGGCCTTCCACCGGCGCAGCCCGTACGCGGAGGTCTGGTTCGCGAAGGAGCTGTGATTGGAGCTGTGATTACTGGATACCTGGACAAGCTGTGATGGGGGCGCCGCAGAGCCGGGAGCCGTCAGGACCGGCGGTCCGGGTGACCGTGACCGTCGCGATGGTCCGGGTGGTCGATGTCGTGGTGCCGGTCCGCCACGTGGTCGCGGGGCGGCGCCGGCGTGTGGGGGCGCTCCTTGCTCGACCCGCTGACCTCGGCGGTCAGCTCGGCGACGAGTTTGACCAGGTCGGTCGGGCGCTCGGGCCCCCACCAGTCCCCCAACAGCTCCGCCAGGGAGTCCTCCCGGGCCTGGGAGAGCCGGACGACCGCCTCGGCCCCCGCGTCGGTGAGGATCATCTGGAGCCCCTCACGGCGGGCCAGTCCGCGCCCCTCGACCTGGCGGGCCGCCTCGGTGATCACCCGTAGCGGTACGGGGGCCACCTCGGCGAGCCGCGCGGGCTCCACGGTGCCGTGCCGCTTGATCCGCAGCAGCAGCCAGCTGGCCGCGGGCAGCAGGTCGTACCCGGCGCGCGCGGTGATCTTCTCGTAGATCTCCCGGCGCCCCTCCCGGGTGGCGAGCACCGACAGGGCGCGGGCGCACTCGTCGTACGAGGAGCGCTCCACCGGGTTCGAGGCGAGCGTCTGGCTGGTGTCGGGGGCGGTCACCGAGCCGCGGAGCTTGTCCTCCCGGAGGAACCAGGCCAGCACGAAGGCGATGAGGACGACGGGGGCGGCGTACAGGAAGACGTCCGTGATGGAGGTGGAGTACGCCTCCAGGATCGAGGGGCGCAGGTCGGCCGGGAGCATCTGGATGGCCCGGGGGTCGGCCGCCAGCCGGTCCGCGTCGACGCCCGGCGGCAGGGACCGGCCCGCGAGGGCGCTGTCGAGCTGGCCGGTGAGCCGGTTGGTGAAGACGGTGCCGAAGATGGCCACGCCGAACGAGGCGCCGATGGAGCGGAAGAACGTCGCGCCGGAGGTGGCGACGCCGAGATCCCGGTAGGAGACGGCGTTCTGCACGACGAGGACGAGGACCTGCATGACGAGGCCCAGCCCGGCACCGAAGACGAAGAAGGAGAGGCTCATCTCCCAGGTGGAGCTGGCCGGGGAGAGCCGGTGGAGCAGGAGCAGGCCGGCGGCGGTGAGGGCGGTGCCCGCGAGGGGGAAGACCTTCCAGCGGCCGGTGCGGCTGACGAGCTGGCCGGAGCCGGTCGAGGTGAGCAGCATGCCGAGGACCATCGGCAGCATGTGCACACCGGACATGGTCGGCGTGATGTCGTGGACCACCTGGAGGAACGTGGGCAGGTAGGTCATCGCGCCGAACATCGCGAAGCCGACGATGAAGCTGATCACGGCGACCAGGCTGAAGGTTCTGATCCGGAAGAGTTTCAGCGGCAGCACCGGTTCCGCAGCCCGTCGCTCGACGGCGACGAACGCGATCAGCAGCACGACGGCGAGCACCGCCAGCGCGATGATCTGCGCGGACCCCCAGGCCCAGGTCGTGCCACCGAGGGATGCAACGAGGATGAGACAGGTGGCGACGGAGGCGATGAGGAAGGTGCCGAGGTAGTCGATGGTGTGCTTCTCGCGGTGGACCGGGATGTGCAGCACGGCCGCGATGACGAGCAGCGCGACGACGCCGATCGGCAGGTTGATGTAGAACACCCAGCGCCAGCTGAGGGCTTCGGTGAAGAACCCGCCGAGCAACGGCCCGAGCACGCTCGTCACTCCGAAGACGGCACCGAACAGGCCCTGGTACTTGCCGCGTTCGCGCGGTGTGACGATGTCTCCGACGATCGCCATCGAGAGCACCATGAGCCCGCCGCCGCCGAGCCCCTGGAGAGCGCGGAAGCCGATGAGCTGCGGCATGTTCTGGGCGATGCCGCAGAGCGCGGAGCCGATCAGGAAGATGACGATCGCGGTCTGGAAGAGCTTCTTGCGGCCGTACTGGTCGCCGAGCTTTCCCCAGAGCGGGGTCGCCGCCGTCGCCGCCAGCAGATAGGCGGTGACCACCCAGGAGAGGTGGTCCAGGCCGCCGAGCTCGCTGACGATCGTGGGCAGCGCGGTGGAGACGATGGTCTGATCGAGTGCCGCGAGCAGCATGCCGAGGAGGAGCGCGCCGATCGCCACCAGGACGGTCCGGCGGGACTGCCCCTCGCCGGGGGCCATCGGCGGGCTCACCTGCTGGGCCATGGGCGTCTCCTCGGTCCGCGCTGATCCACTACACCCCCATCCTGGCTGTTCCGCCCTGTTATGGCCTGCCGAGCGCCGTTCACGGCGTCCCGGGCACGGGAGGGGTTGGCGGGGAGGGGCGTTGGGCTTCGCCGCGGCGGGCTGCATAATCGCAGGCAGTTCAAGGGGAGGGGACCCACGATGACCGGACACGCGTGCCCGGAGTGCGGCAGACGGACGGCAGGCGAGCCCGGCACGGAGCACCGGGTGCCCTGCCGGTGCGGTACGGATACGGGCGCGACGCCGCTCACGGGGGACGAGCTGCGCGCCGCCCGCTCGGCGGAGATGGCGGCTGCGGAGGACTTCGACCCGCTGCGGATCAGGCCGTACGTGACGTTGGGGGACGCGTCGGCGGGTGACGGTACCGCTGCTGGTGACGGCGGCTCCGGGGGTGACGGCTCCTCTGCGGGGGCCAGTGCCGGCGGCGCTGCGGAGGCCGGTGTCGGCACCTCCGGGGAAGCCGGTGCCGGCTGGTCGGCGCAGGGTGCCGCGGGCGACGCGGCCACCACCATGCCGCTCCACCTGGGCGGCGGGCCGGGCGCGGGCTCCCGTGCGGGCATGGGTACGGGTGCGGGCCCCGGCGGGGCCCGGCCCCCGGC
>NZ_JBEXSI010000074.1:0-27309 GCF_040613515.1 Streptomyces sp. NPDC006261 | reverse complement strand
GGCAGGCTGCCACAGCACGCGGTCACAGGCCCGGGGATATCAACTGAGGCCCAGTCCCTGGGAAGAAGCCCCGACTTGCGGGACAGCCCTTAGGCGGCTGAAGCAATCCCATTGTCGGAATTTCGGTGGCGCCCAGTAGTGCCATCGGCGACATGTCCGCTTCTGCCCCAACACCGAGCAGGTCAAGGTTGCAACGGCAGCCGTTCCCGCAGTCCGGACCGTGTTCGGGCAGGAGAACCAGGCCGCAGTTGTCGGTAAGCACGGCTATCCCAAGGTGCGGAATGGCGCCTGGTCGTACCATCTCACTGCCTCGGCAGCCACGGGCAGCCCCATCGGGTTCACACCCCCCGTCGTGGGACTGAAAGTCCCTTCATGCCATCTGCTCAGTGTCAGCACTGCATCTCTTAATCGATCACGGTTCACCCGATGGGACGAACGGAGGTGGTGGCTCCGTTTCCATTCTTGTCGTGGTCGTTGGTCATGGCGCGGCGTCCGCAGCGGTTCTCCTCGCGTGTCCGCGCCGCGTGTACACGTCGAAGCAGAGGAAGGAGACACCGCGTGCATCTGACCTTGCATGAGCAGGAACGGCTCATGATCCGTGTCACGGCGGATCTGGTCGAGCGACGCCTCATTGAGGATCCCACGCTCGAATTGAACTACCCGGAAATCATGGCCTTGTTCTCGGCCTATGTCCTCGAGGCGGCCCGCCACGGCAAGAAGACGGTTGCCGAGCTTATGGACACCAATCTGAGCGATGTGGCAAAGCAGCTCCAAGACCGCTTCACCAAGCTCGGCACCACCGTCACCTTGCCGACCTCGGCGGGCAGCCCGACCCTCAAGACCATGCTGGGCGTCCGGGAGATGATCGGCGACGTGCAGGTCGAGGCGACGTTCAAGGACGGCACGAAGCTGGTGACCATCCCGAATCCGCTGGCGGCTGAGGACCCCATGACGGACTACCCGGGCAAGCCGGAGCTTCTCCCGGACGACGATCAGTACGCCGTGGTGTACAACACGGACGATCAAGGCAACCCCCTGCCGGTGGAAGACCTATGGGTGAAGAACACCGCGGACCGTCCCATCCAGGTCGGCTCCCACTTCCACTTGGCCGACGTCAACGCGAAACTCAAGTTCTTTGTCGATCAGAACTGCACCCAAGAGGCGAACGTGAGGGGCAAGCGCCTGCACATTCCAGCCGGTACGTCCGAGCGGCTCGATCCCAGCGACACGCGTCCAGTACGGGTGGTGCCCATCCAGGGAGCGAAGTTGGTCAAGGGCCTTCGAGCAGGCAAATCCCCGAGTGCCCCGGCTGGTTCCCCTCTTAACCCGGATGTGTCCTGATGAGCAACATCGTCGGGCAGGCCCCGAGCAGCGCGGCTTCGCCCACCTCTCCGGCGTCACTGCAGCGGAGCAAATACGCCACGTATTACGGTCCGACGGCCGGTGACCGGTTCAGGCTCGCCGACACCAATCTCGTCGTCAAGATCGATCAGGACTGGTGCGGCGGTGACGGCCGCAGCGGCGACGAGATGCTTTTCGGCGGCGGCAAGGTCATCCGCGAGTCGATGGGCATGTCGCACTTCCCCAGGCGCGACACCACGCACGAGCCGGTGGACACGGTGATCACCGGCGCGTTGATCATTGACTACTGGGGTGTGGTGAAGGCCGACGTCGGCCTGCGAAATGGTGAGATCGCGGCGATCGGCCAGGCGTACAACCCGGAAACGATGTCGCCGATGGCCCAGGATCCGGCCAACACGCGTGCCTCGAACTTCGTGGTGGGGCCGGAGACCGAGGTGGTCTCCGGCAACGGACGGATCCTGACCGCGGGCGGCATCGACACCCATGTGCATTTCCTGGGCCCCGGACAGATCCACGAGGCACTCGCGTCGGGTGTGACCACGCTCATCGGCGGCGGCACCGGTCCCGCGGAAGGCAGCAGGGCCACCACCATGACGCCCGGCGAATGGCACATCCGGCGGACGTTCGAGGCACTGGACGCCTATCCGGTCAACATCGGGCTGTTCGGCAAGGGCGGCACGGTGAACGAGGACGCGCTGAAGGACCAGATCCTCGCGGGCACCATCGGCCTCAAGATCCACGAGGACTGGGGAGCCACCCCCGCAGCCATCGACAAGGCCCTGGAGGTCTGCGCGACTTACGGAGGCGCCCAGGTCGCTCTGCACGCCGACTCGATGAACGAGTCCGGCTTCGTCGAGGACACCTTCAACGCCACCAAGGACCGCAGCACCGGTTTGCCCCGGGGCATTCACGTCTTCCACGTCGAAGGCGCCGGCGGCGGCCACGCACCGGACATCATGAAACTGGCAGGCAAGGGCTACGAAAGCGTGCTGCCCGCGTCGACCAACCCGACCCGCCCGCTGACGGTCAACACGGTCGCCGAGCACATGTACATGATGGTCATCTGCCATCACCTCAACCTCAAAGTCGACGCGGACAGACAGTACGCAGACTCGCGCATCCGGCCCTCCACCATGGCCGCCGAGGACTGGCTGCACGACACCGGAGCCATCTCGATGATGTCCTCCGACTCGCAGGCCATGGGACGTATCGGCGAGATGATCATGCGGACCTGGCAGACCGCACACGTCATGAAGAAGCGCCGCGGGCCCCTCCAGCCGGAGCCCGGCTGCCGGGAACCGGCGGACGACCAGGACTCGGACAACTTCCGCATCAGGCGCTACATCGCCAAGTACACGATCAACCCCGCCCTCGCCCACGGCATCAACAAGCACGTCGGCTCCGTCGAGCCCAAGAAGGTGGCGGACCTGGTGCTCTGGGAGCCGAAGTTCTTCGGCGTCAAGCCGCACATGATCATCAAGGGCGGACAGATCGCCTACGCCCAGCTTGGTGACGCCAACGCGTCCATCCCGACACCGCAGCCGTACCTGCCCCGCCCGGTGTGGGGGTCATGCGGCCGGGCCCCGGGAGGCAACTCCTTCAACTTCGTGGTGGACCACGACGATGCCGTCGACATCAAGAAGGAGTACGAGCTGACCAAGGGGATGAAGAAGATCACCTCCACCCGCGGCGTTGCCAAGGGCCACATGAAGCTCAACTCCGCGTCGCCGGATATCAAGATCGGCCCCGATGCCTTCGACGTCACCATCGGCTCGCTCACGTCCCCGGGCGTGCCCCCGGGCGTACCTCCGGGCACGCCTCCGGGTGCGGGCAGGGGGACGACCACGGATGCCGTCACCGTGCTGAAGGACTACCCGGAGGCTCCGGCTAACCCGCAGGACAAGCAGATGTTCGCACCGGGCCAAACGCCCGATCCGGAGCTCTACGAGTCCGAACTGCCGATGGCACAGAGGTATTTCCTCTTCTGAGCCCGGGGTCTGGCCCGGCGGCAGCCGGCGCCGGGCCAGCTGCCCCGGGGAAGCCCCACCTCTTGCATTCAGTACCTGAGAAAGGCAGGCCACCGTTCCCATGAGCCATGCCGCCCTGCTCGTTCTGGCCGACGGCCGTTTCCCCGCGGGTGGGCATGCCCACTCCGGTGGTGTGGAGGCCGCGGTCGCCTCGCGCGGTGTCCATGACGCCGCAAGTCTGGAGGCGTTCTGCCGGGGCCGCCTGCACACCGCCGGGCTGAACGCGGCCGGCCTCGCCGCCGCTGCCGCCACCGGTCACGACCTGATAGCGCTGGACGAGGCCGCGGACGCACGCACCCCCGTACCAGCACTGCGGCGGGTCGCCCGCAAGCTCGGCCGGCAGATGCTGCGCGCGGCCCGTGCCGCCTGGCCCTGCCCCGAGCTCGACCAGATCGCCCACCGCCTGCCGCAGGGCGCACACCAGCCCGTGGTCCTGGGCGTCGCCGCCCGCGCCGCCGGCCTGACCCCGCTGGATGCCGCCCAGTGCGCCGCGTACGAGAGCATCGGCGGCCCCGCGACGGCGGCGGTGCGGCTGCTGAGCCTCAACCCGTTCGACGCGACCGCCCTGCTCGCCCGGCTCGCCGGCGAACTCGACGACGTCGCCCACGCCGCGGCCGGAGCGGCAGCACGACTTGCCACCGACGGTGTCAAAGTCCTGCCTGCCGCCTCCTCGCCGCTGCTAGACATCACCGGCGAACAGCACGCCGCCTGGCCCCAGCGCCTCTTCGCCTCCTGACCCCCCACACCGTTCGGAGAACGCCATGCACCTCGACCACGACACGATGCTGCCGCACCACCACACCCCGAGCGTCGAGGCCCTGCGTCCCGACGGCAGGCGCCGCGCTCTGCGCATCGGCCTGGGCGGCCCTGTCGGGTCCGGCAAGACCGCCACCGTCGCCGCACTGTGCCGCGCCCTGCGCGACCGGCTGTCCATCGCGGTGGTCACCAACGACATCTACACCCGCGAGGACGCCGAGTTCCTGCTCCGCGAAGCCGTACTGCCCCCGGAGCGCATCACCGCCGTCGAGACCGGAGCCTGCCCGCACACCGCGATCCGCGACGACATCTCCGCCAACCTCGAAGCCGTCGAACAGCTGGAGGAGACACTGCCCGCACTGGACCTGATCCTCATCGAGTCCGGGGGCGACAACCTCACCGCCACCTTCTCCAAGGGCCTCGTCGACCACCAGGTGTTCGTCATCGACGTCTCCAGCGGTGACGACATCCCCCGCAAGGGCGGCCCCGGCATCACCACCGCCGACCTCCTCGTCATCAACAAGACCGACCTCGCCCCCTACGTCGGCGCGGACCTGGGGACCATGGCCGCCGACGCGAACAAGCAGCGCGGCAGCCTCCCCGTCGTCTTCACCAGCCTCGCCTCAGACGACGGCATCCAGCCGGTCGCCGACTGGGTCAGCGGCTGCCTGTCCGCCTGGCATGACAAGGCCGCCGTATGACGGCCGCCGCACCACGTACGCGACCGGCGCCCACAGGAGCACGCACCACGCCCGCGCCGGTCGCTGAAGAAGGCGAGACGGTCGACGGGTGGACAGACGAGACATCCGCCGTCGAGTGGATGCACACAACGGACCCCGCACTCTCCGGGGTCCGGGCCACCGCCGTCATCAGGGCCGCCCACAACGGCTCCATCACCACTGTCCCGCGTCTGCGCAACAGCGGCCCCTTCCACCTGCACCAGACGCAGTCCCACGGCGAGTGGGCCCGCGTCAGCGTGATCAGCTCCATGTGCGCGCCGCTCGGCGGAGACCGACTCGCTCTCGACGTCACCGCCGAGGAACACGCCAAGCTGGAGGTGTCCACGGCAGCCGCCACGATCGCACTGCCCGGCGCCACCGGCGCCCTCGCGACCTACGACGTACGCCTGACCGTCGCCGACCACGCCATGCTGACGTGGCTCCCCAAACCCCTCATCAGCGCCAGGGGCAGCACGCTTCACCAGACCTGCACCGTCGATCTCGCTCTCACCGCCGCCGTAATCCTGCGCGAAGAGCTGCTCCTCGGCCGCGTCCCCGAGCCTCCCGGCCGCCTCACCACCCGCCTGACCGTGAATCGGGGCGGCCGCCCTCTCATCGACCAGCAGACCGACTACGGCGGGACGGCACCGGCATGGGACGGACCCGCCGTACTGGGCACGCACCGTGCCACCGGCCAGTTCCTCGTCGTGGACCCCCGTCTCACCGCCGATCACCCGCCGATCCTCATCGGTGACGATCCCGAGCAGGGACACGCCGTTCTCACCCCGCTCGCCCGGCACCCCGCCTACCTGGCTACCGCCACCGCCCACACCCTCCACCACGTCGGCGAGCTCCTGGACACAGCCCTCGAACACATCCGGAACATGTAGCCGGGATCGCCGCTGAGCTCCAGGCGAAGTACCGCATACACCCAATGGCATCGCACGACAGCGCACCGGACTCGGTCACCACACAGCTTGTCCAGGGCCATGTGCGTAACCGACCGGAAGCCACCCTGCGCCTGCGCAGCGCAACGAGTACCTCGATTCCTCAATCACTGGCTATCGCACTCTGCTGGTTTTTGCGGCGCCCCCTGCTGGCTCCTCACCTGCGGCTGACTTCTGCGGCGTAGTCGGCACCGAAGCCCTGGCTCAGGCGGGTCCAGTTGTCTCCGGTGGAGTGGTGAAAGCCGAGCAGTCGGCTGATGACGACGGCGGGCAGTTCCGAGGCGATGTCCATCAGCGCCGCGTGGCGTGCGAGCTGGGGTGGGACGCCGATCGCCTTCAGGCGCCGGCCAAGGGTGTGCGGGTCGATCGGCTGTCCGGGGTAGATGCTGTGGAACAGCCACTTGGATTCCTCGATCGGGACGGTGGCCGCACGGCCGTTCCGGCGCTCGACGAGCTGGCGGATCAGGTCATCCAGGGGCGCGGAGATCTCGGCGGGGACGCGCCCGAGCTTCAGAGCGAGCGTGTCGCCACGGTCGACGATGTGATCGGTGGTGAGGCGGCTGATGCGGCCAACGGGCTGGGCAAACAGCAACAGAAGCAGGCCGGCGGCCCGGTCTACGACTTGGAGTTGCTCGTCGTGGACGAGGCGGCGGACCAGGGCCCAGCGTCGGTCCTTGCCGATGGTGCGCGCGGTGAAATAGTTGCTGATGACCGGTGCGGTCAGGGGTCGGCTGTGGCCGCGTCTGCTGGTCCAGAGCAGGAATCCGCGGACCGTGGCGCGGGTGCTGGGGCCGTCGCTGAGCCAGGCGTCCACTGGGTCCTGGGTGCAGGTGCCCAGGGTGGCGCCGCCGTCGTGGAGCCATTCCAGCAGGCGGGCCACGTTACGGATCTCGACCCGTACGGTTTCGGCCCGGCTGTGGGTGACCAGTTGTCCGGCGGGCAGGCGGCGGAGCCTGCGCAGTGGCTGCCAGTTCGTGTAGTTACGCAAGATCCTGCGCTCCTCAGCGGACGAGACGCGGGGGACGGTCGCGGCCAGCCAGCGTTCCAGTCGGGCCAGTTGCTCGTCCCGGGCGGGCAGAGCCCCTGCGGCGACCAGCGCGGCCCGCAGATACTCCACGCTCCGCGCGGCGGCGAAGCGGTCGAGGAATTCGTGAGTGACCGGCCCTTGCTCGGTCGCCAGGGCCTGGAGCACGGTGCGGCGAGCGGGCATCTTGTGGAGCCAGTGCAACACGGTGCGGGGCAGCGGCTTCAACAGCGCCTCGAAGACCGGTTCCAGTTCCGGGCGTATGAGACCGCCGGGCGGGCTGAGCACGTCGCGCAGGTCAGCGGCGCGTACGCAGGCGGTGCACTGTCCGTTCCGGTAGAGCCGTTCGACGGACCCGCACTGGGTGCAGGGACGGTGTGCGGCGGGATGCTTGGACCAGCAGGTCTGACACAGGGGCTCGCCCTCGGGGGTCCGGCCGCTGGTGCGGAAGTTCCCGCCGCAGCCGGCACACGGCTGGGCTTGTTGCCACAGTTTCCGCACAGCGGTTCGCCGGTGGCGGTCCGGTTGTTGACGCGCCGGTGCTTGCCGCAGGCGGTGCACACGGCCTCCGCACGTCCCTTGGCGCTGCACGGCAGGCACTTGGGGGCCGCGGTGTTGGCGAAATAGCAGGGCCCGCGTTTACCGCAGGTCGCACAGATAGCGGTGGGGATCTGTCGGCAGGCAGCGCAGACTCCGCCGTCGTCGGTGCGCAAGTTCCTGAACCGCATCTCGCCGCAGGCACTGCACGGCCGGTGATTGAAGGGGTCGTGCTGACGGCAGGTACCACACACGGGCTGGCCGTCGAACCTACGGCCGCCGATCTGTCGCACGCGCCCACAAGCCGCGCAGGTCGCGATCTTCGTGTCGTTCCAGCACGACCCGCAGCAACGCAGCCCGTCACGACGCTGTTTAAGGTCGGTGGCGCGCCGGCAGAACGGACACGAGGGCACGACCACGCCGCGGGCGCCGCGATGGATCAGCGCCTGGGCCAGGGCGGAGATCTTGGGCGGTCCCTCGGCGCCACGTCCGGTCAGCAGGCCAGGAGTGTCTTCCAGCGCCCACAGCAGCCGAAGCTGTCCGGGGCGGGTGCGTTCGACCGAGCGGATGGCCTGCTGTGCGGTCGCGGGCGAGACGCCGAAAGGGCCGACTGCGATCAACTTGGCCAGTTCCTGAGCCGGGTCTGCGGCGCCCCAGGGCGGATGGGCCCGGCAGCGGGGCCGGCCGGCGCGGTCGCGTCCGGCGAGGGTGGTGCTTCCGCAGATCACGCAGGGGTTGGCGCGCGTATTGCGGCGGTTGCTGCAGGCGGTGCAGATGCGTGCGCCGTCACCGAGTCCGGTTAGCGGACGCTCGCGCCCGCAGTCGCCACAGCGGGGCAGTACGAGGTGTTCGGCGCCAGCCTCGCGCAGCGCACGGACGAGCCGTTCGATCGCGCGTGGCCCCTCGGGACAACCGGATGTCAGCAGGTCCGGCCTGGCCTGGAGGACCTCGGCGAGCATCCGCAGCTGGGGTCGCTGGCGGAAGACCGCCTCGAGCACGGCGGCGACATCGATTCGCTCGCACGCGGGGTCGGCCGACCGGACGATCTCGCTGATCACGGCCTCCGGCTCCGTGGTGGAGCGCGGCAGTTCAGGGTCGGGCACGACCGGCGCCTACTCGGGCACGATCCGGGCCCGCTTGGGCCGCAGGTTGCCGAGCATCATCGACGCCGAAACAGGCGAGCGCATCGACGTGCTGCCCGGCCGCGAGGCCGCTGGTCTGGAAGCCTGGCTGCTCGAGCACCCCGGCGTCGAGACCGTCTGCCGGGACGGCTCGGCTACCTATGCCGAGGCGATCCGCCGGGCCCTGCCCGACGCGGTGCAGGTCAGCGACCGATGGCACCTGTGGCGGAATCTGTGCGACAAGGTCCTGGCCGAAGTGCGGGCCCATGCCTCGTGCTGGGCCACGGTCAACCCGGCCCGCCCCGGCGGGGTCCACGAGCAGACGATCCGCGAGCGCTGGCACCAGATCCACGATCTCCTCGGACGGGGCGTCGGACTGCTGGAATGCTCCCGCCGCCTCGACCTGGCCCTGAACACCGTCAAGCGCTACTCCCGCATCCCCGAACCCCCGGCCGACCGCATCGCGCCCCGCTACCGGACCACCTTGGTCGACCCCTACCGCGAGCACCTACGGATCCGACGTGCGACCGAGCCCGCAGTCGCCGTCACCCAGCTGTTCCACGAGATCAAAGCCCAGGGCTACACCGGCAGCCACAACCTCCTGGTCCGCTACCTCACCCAGGGACGAGCCGAGGGAAACCGGCCGGTGATCACCCCGCGCCACGCGACCCGGCTCTTGCTCACACACCCCGAACACTTGTGGACCAATGACACCCCACCTCACCGAATGGATCGCCGACGTCCGTGCAGCCGACCTGCCCCACCTACACAGCTTCTGCAACGGCCTGGAACTCGACCGCGCCGCAGTCAACGCCGGCCTCACCCTGCCCCACCCCAACGGCCGCACCGAAGGCGTCAACACCCGCACCAAACGGATCATGAGTCAGATGCATGGCCGAGCAGGATTCGACCTCCTCCGCCACCGCATCCTCCTGTCGTGACAACGGAACGTCACCACCGACTACGGAACAGAGCCGCTCGTTTGACAGACCCGCCGGCCGATCACCGCAGTTGTTCGTAACTGTCCCTTCTCCGAACTACTGAGGGTGCCCCTTGATCAGGTGACGGAACGAACAGTCCCGAGGGGAAGGGTAGGTATGGGGCCGAGCAACGGCTGCGAACGGCACGGGTGTTAGTTTCCTTCCCGTGTTGGAACACCAGGGCGAGACCAGGACGGCCTACGACGGGGTTGTCGAGCTGTATGCGTCAATGTTCGCTAATCGGTTGGAGACACAGCCGTTCGCGCGAAACATGATCGGCACCTTCGCCGAGCTCGTGCGTGGGACGGGGAACCTGCGGACAGCCGACGTCGGGTGCGGGCCCGGACATCTGACGGCCATGCTGCACGACTTGGGGCTGGACGCCTTCGGGCTCGACCTCTCCCCGGCCATGGTCGACCACGCCCGGCGGGCCCATCCGGCGCTGCGGTTCGACGAAGCGCGAATGGAGGCCCTGCCGGTCGAGGACGGCGCGCTCGGCGGAGTGCTGGCCCACTACTCGATGATCCATACCCCGCCTGGGGAATTGCCCGCGCTGCTCGCCGAGCAGGTGCGTGTCCTGGCACCAGGGGGCCTGCTCCTGGTGTCGTTCTTCGGGACCGAAGGACCGGAGCCGGTCCGCTTCGATCACAAAGTGACGCCCGCCTATAGTTGGCCGGCCGAGCGGTTTGCCGAGTTGCTGGCCGGGGCCGGGCTCGTCACGGTTGCTCGGTTGCTCCACGACCCGGCCTCCGAGCGGGGCTTCCTCGACGCTCATTTGTTGGCCCGCCGCCCCTAGAGCGTGCCCCGTGGCCTGGAACGGAGTGGTGTAGATCCGCGTGGATGAAGTTCGTCTGAAGCGCCATGTGCGGGACTGGTTCACTGCTCGCCGATAGCCTCCAGGATCGCGCGGAGACGCGACAAGCATTCGCTGACGAAAAGGGGATAGGTGCCCCAGTAGTACGACACCCCGCTGACTCCGACAGCGATGGCCCACGCCCGGGCACGCAGCCATGTCACGTCGTCGAGGCTTGTGGCGTCCCAGTACGCCTGTCGAGCCCCAGGTGGAAAATCCCACAGAGGCGAGTGTTCGGCGTCGGGAAAGCCGACTGAGAGGCCTCCGAAGTCGATGACGGCGTGCAGCTTCCCCTGCTGGACCAGAAGGTTGGTGGGTTTGAGGTCTCCGTGGAGCCACACATGGCAGGCAGAAGGCTCGGGCAGGGTGAGCGCGCTCTGCCACAGGTGTTGCAGATGCGCGATGTCGAGGTCGAGTCCCTGGATCGTTCGACAGTTGTCGAAGCACCCGCTGATCCACCGGTCACAAGCGTGCAGGCCACCTCCGCGGTACCAGCTGAGCCCGTCCTGGCGAGTGGCTCCCATGAGGGGGATGGAATGCAGGCTCTGCACGATCGTTGCCAGGTCACCTCCGAAGGCGGCCCAGTCTCTGACCGATCCCGGACCGGCTTCCTCGCCATCGATCCAGCGGTACACCGACCAGGCGAGCGGGAATGCGGAACTCGGCGTGCCGTTGTGCACCGGCTCCGGGATGCGACAGGGAAGATCTGGCGCCAGCCGTGGCAGCCAGGTCTGCTCTTTCCGTACGGCCTTCGCGTTGTCCGGGGTGCGCGGTAGCCGAAGGAGCAGTTGGTCGCCGAGCCGGTACATCGTGTTGTCCGTGCCCGCACCGGCCGGCGATATGGGGAGGTCGGCCCACTCCGGTCGCTGTTCCCGCAGCAGTGACCGGACGACCGTCTCATTCACACGGATCTCGTTCTCATGAAGTGTCACGGTGAGAGCCTTCTGCCCAGGCTTCGCCGCCGCCAGTCATTTTCCCGAGGCGGCCGCTGTACGTACCTCGATCCCTTGAGGATCTGCCAGGCCAGGTGAGACCGAGTGAGACTCTGCCAGCTTCAGCTCGACCGGACAGTAACTCTGCGTAGGTTGATCACTCTCTGACGTCGGCTCGCCAACTATCGCGAACATCCGCCAACTATCGCGAACAGTCACAACAGGAAGGAGGGGGAGAGTTCTCCTTCCTCAGCGCTGGACTCTGTCCACAGGGCCGCCAACAGAGGCTCCTCTTGAGCCGCCTCGATCAGCGGGGCGGCCCGTCGCTGAGGAGCTGTCATGCCCGAGAACACCGTCACCGCGCCGCTCGCCCCGATGGAACTGGAGGACGTCGCCGCCGCCTTCGCCTACATCCGGGCGTTGCAGGCCGACGACATCGACACCGCCCGCGCGGTCGCCGACGACACGGGCCCGGAGCTGCACCGGCTGCTCCTGGACGTCGCCGCGCGCGTCATCATCCCCATCACCGCCGCGGACGACTGCGACGGGGCGCCGTGCGCGCACTCCTTCCTGGCAGCGGCACTCGGCCGGCTCCTGCTGGAGCTCCTCTGCCACGGCGAGTGCCTGGCCAATGCGCCGGGCGTCGCCGCGACCATCGTCCGGTTCACCGAGAACATCCTCACCGGGGACCAGGGCGACGTCGCCGACGTCCTGCGCCAGTTGGAGGCCGCGGGGATGGAGCAGGCGATGGAGGCGCACCCCACCACCGCGTAGAACGCGTCCGGGACGGCGGTGGTGCTCATCGCGGGCGCACCACCGCTCCGCGCCGCGTGCCTGGGGGCGCCACCGCACCGGGCGCACGGCGTGCGGGCCCTCTATCACACACCCCCTTGACCACGGCCTGACCGGCGACCGGAACGTGCTCTGGCAAGGAGAAACGCGCCGGGCCGTACCTGGTCAAGGGGTCGGCCGCCGGTACAGGCCACCGGGAGTGGAACGGAACATCGTGACGCGTGCGGGAGTGGAACCCACCGGGTGAAACCCACGCGGTACCGCCGGACCATCACCGATCTGGTGAGCAGGGACGAGCAAGTGATCTGACCTGGGATGGAGAGTGGAACTCACCATGCGGTGGGGAGTGGAACTTCCCGGCAGTGGGTGGGGCCAGAACATCCCGTTCCTCATCCCGGTCCGGGCGAACCCATTCCTCCGGGCCCGGAGAAGACCGCCCTGGCCGGCGGGTCCTCTCCGTCCGCAGTCCCGGTTCCGAGGGCCCGGCGGGTGCTTGCCGTGGCAGCCAGATGGGATCCGACCACCCCGCGCGCTCGTAGGTCGTCGAGGTCGGGCAGGCGTATGCCGGGCAGTGCGTCGATGATGTCGGCTTCGGCTGCGCGGATACTGCTGGGCCCGGAAGCTTGGGGGCCTGCGCCAAGGACGCGGCGAGTGGTCACAGAGATCATCGTAGGAGCGCGAACCGTCACGCAGACTACGAACAACGCTGCCGCCCGGCGCCCTCCCGTGTCCCAAGGCCAGGACGTGCGGCATGATCGGGCGCTGCCGGACCGGCGAAGACTCCTCGCCGGTCCGGCGCTCCCTTTGCGGCCCCTGCGGTCTGCCCCGCCGCCCCCTGCACCGGAGCGGATTCCAACCCGGCCTTCCGGTCGTTCCAACGAGCACACGATGGTGGAAAAGCCCTCGCCCACGTGAGCTCGGCCAGAGCGTCACCAGTTCCACCTGCTGCTCGAACCGGGGCCGGTTTCAAAAACTAGCCCGCGCACGAGGCGTGCAACCGCGCGGCTTCGACCGTGATCCAGCCGTACTGATGCCAGTGGCCGAGCTCCAGTTCCAACGGTCGTTCCAGTTGGAGAATGGCTGTTCAGCGCGTTCCAACTTTCAGGCATGGCACTTCTCGCTGTCGTCAGTGCCGACGATGAGAGGAGCAGCGGCGCGCAACGTGTGCGGTGTGGAACATCGTGCCGAACGGGACGCAGGGGAGTGGCGGCCATCGTCATTCGGAGCACCAAAGTGGGCTCCATTCGGTGGCGCCCACTCGGTGGACGAGGCCCGGCATCGTCACCACAGCCAGGCGGTGGAGTGCCGCACCCGGGACAGGGCGCGGGCATCGCGACGCGCGGCGGCGTTGCCGATCCGGTTCTGCCGGGGGCGGGGCCGACGGGACTCCCCGGCGGCGAGGCGGCGTTTCCCGGCGTCCTGGAGCCGACGCCGCTGCGTGTGCGGCTCCAGCTTCTTCGCCGCTTTGGACTTGTGCTTTCGGGGCCGCTTCCAGACCGGCTGCCACCCCAGGTCCTCGTCGAGTTCGGGCTCCTGGTCCTCGTCGAGCGCGGCGGCCATCTGCTCGCGGGCGGCTCGGGCGCGGGCGAGTGCGTCGTCTCCGGCGACGTTCGGGCGCCAACCGCTGGTCAGCTGCCGGCGCCCGTACTTCGCTATCCGTGGTAGGTGATGTAGCCGTTGCCGTCACGGTCGTTGGACTTCTTGGTGTACGAGTGCACGTCCGCACGGGCGCCGGAGGGCTTGTACAGGTAGATAGTGTCCTTGTCGTTGTTCCAGATGAAGTTGCAGTTCTGCCGGTAGACCACGTTCTTGGCGTCGGAATCGGTGCCGTAGTTGCCACGCAGTTTGATGTAGTTGCCGGGCTGCAGCTTGTGGGTCGCCGGGAAGGTGAACCTGTTGCCGGCAGCGTCCTTGACGACGTAGCCCTTCAGGTTCACGGTCGCGGTGCGCGAGTAGTTCTTGATCGTCAGGTACTCGTGCTTCGTGTTACCACCGGAGCACTTGTTGGAGTCCGAGCCGGGGGCGTCGTACTGAACACCCTTGATCTTCAAGGCCGAGGAGTACTCGGCGGCCTGCGCCGGAGCGGCGGCCGCGAGGCCGAGGGCGAGAACCGAAGCGGCGGTAGCAGCGGCGGTCAGGGCACGACGGACATGCATGAGGAGTCCCCCCTCAATGGTGCGAATGTAGCGTCCAGGAGACTATCGAGACCTGTGACCTTCTGGTGAAGGAACAGGGAAGAATACCCGCACGCGACTTGAGGTGCTGAAAGACAGCTCACAGACCTCAGCCGGCAATGTGCCCGTGCGATGCAAGATGGGCGCGGTCTCCGGACAACACTGCTGCTCGGAGTGTGCGCGCGCAGCACCTATCCTCAGCGCTCGACCCCAGACGAACAGCCAGGCCGCCGCCACCAACTGCACGAGGGTAGATGTACTGCTCCGTCGCCCAAACGACCTACAGCTCACAGCGATGACCGACATCTCACCGGCCAGATCCAACCTGAGGATCGTGGCCGCTCCTGACGCTCGCGGGATGACGCTCCACTGACCGACCTGCTCGAGAATTTCCGGGAGACATTTTCCCGCGGGCCGCACCAGTCAGGACGCCGGACAGCCGGTCTGGACCACCTCGGCCTCCCATTCACTCTGGGCGCGGCCGAGGCCCAGCACACATCGCGATGTCGTAGGTGCGGGGACTCGGCGGGGCGCGCGATCCAGCTATCCCGTGCAACCTTTTAGACTGCACTAATTTTTCGCATGTAAAAACATTAGAGGTTGCTTCCTGGTCGCCAGGGCACCCTCCCCGTATGGCCACAGACACGACAGCACGCGAGCGCGGCGATCGAGGGCGGAGCGAAAAAGGGCCGATCACGGTCGGCACGAAACGAAGGCCCACTGTTCCAGGTCCGCTCTTCATCGTCGGAAGCGTCATCAGCATTCAGGTCGGCCAAGCCTTCGGCAAACAATTGTTCGGTGCCGTAGGGCCCCTGGGCGTCATCTTTCTCCGGTTGGCCTTCGCCGCGCTGGTGCTCTGTGCGATATGGCGGCCGACGCTGCCGAGGAGTTGGCGCGAAAGGGGCCTGATCGTCGCCCTGGGGACCTCGATCGCCGGAATGAACGTCATCTACCTCGCCTTGGAGCGCCTTGATGTCGGGGTCGCGGTCACGCTGCAGTTCCTGGGGCCGCTGGTGCTCGCATTGGCCGGATCGCGGCGCATCATCGACTTCCTGTGGGCACTTCTTGCGTGGCTCGGTGTTTTTCTCTTCGCCAACCCCGGAGGAGACGGCGGGCTCTCGATTTCCGGCACGGTATTCGCTCTGGTGTCCGGCGCCTCAATGGCGATCTACGTGGTGCTGAACAAGCGCGCCGGCGCCAGGACCTCCAACGGCGACTACCTCGCGTACGCCGTCGCATGGGCCGCGGTGCTGTCCATGCCGACCGCCGTGTGGCAGGGCGGCTCGGCGATGCTTCAGCCGTGGGTCCTGGCGGCGGGGCTCGGGGTCGCGCTGCTGTCCGCGGCCATCCCCTACACGCTCGACATGGCGGGACTGCGCAGGCTGCCTCCCCGGACCGTGGCCGTGCTCCAGAGTCTGGAACCGGCCGTCGCGGGGCTGGCCGCCGTGGTGGTGCTGGGAGAGATTCTCACCGGTACGCAGTGGCTGGCCATCGGCTGCGTGGTGCTGGCCTCAATGGGAACCGTGACCACTCCGCGGAAGAGGCCGAAGGAGTGACGAGGATCAGCCGGCCACGGCTTTGAGCGGCCACGGCGATGAGCGGGCGCGCCTTGCGAGGAGCGCCCGCTCGGTCCGCTATCGGGGCGCCGGGGTGAAGTCGCGGTTGCCCAGATACTGCGGCCTGGGCCGAGGAGCCGCGAAAGGCTCTTCCAGGGTGTTCTCCGTGCTGTTGTAGACGATGAAGATGTTGGACCGCGGGTAGGGGGTGATATTGCCGTTGGACCCGTGGAGGATATTGCAGTCGAACATCACCGCGGACCCGGCCGGACCGGTCACCTGCTGGATACCATGCCGGTCGGCCATGCGGATCAGGCTGTCGTGATCGACCGATCCGACCGTGAGCCGGTGCACCCGCAGGGACTCCTTGTGGTAGTTGTCGGGCGTCTCCCCCACGGAGGGGATGAACGTTTTGTGGGAACCCGGCATGACCATGAGCGGCCCGTTGAAGGGGTGGTTGTCGGTGAGGCCGATGGAGATGCTGAAGGCACGGGGTCGAGGCATACCGTCCTCCGAGTGCCACGTCTCGAAGTCCGAGTGCCAGTCAAACTCCGCGCCGCCGAACGCGGGCTTGTAGTTCACGCGGCTCTGGTGCACGTACACATCGGAGCCGAGCACCTGCCGGGCGATATCCGTCAGACGCGGTGAGTGGATGAGCTCCGCGAAGACAGCGCTGATCTTCTGCGCTTCGAATATCGAACGGATCTCGTCGGAGTCGGGCTCACGCACCACCCGCTCGGTGCCCCGAAGCGTCTCGTCCTCGTTCAGCCGGCGCAGTTCGGCGAGGTAGTGCTCGACCTCCTGCGGGCTGAGGAGGTTCTCCAGGACCAGGTATCCCTCGCTGTCGTACCGGGCAAGGCGGGCGCGGTCGAGCGGACCGGTGGCGGTCGACCAGACGGTGGGGTCCTGGCGGGGTTGGGGGCGCGGCTCCGAGACGGTTCGCGTGGGGTAGAGGTCCGTGCGCCGGTGGGTGGTCGTCGTCATGTCTTCCTCCTTGGGCGAGGCGTGCAGGGGCTGGAGATGGGCATGGAGGTCGTGTACTAGTTGAGTCATGATCGATCTGCGGCGTCTGCAAGTGCTCAGAGCTGTTCACCAGCACGGGACGGTCACGGAGGCGGCGGCGGTGCTGCACCTGACGCCTTCTGCCGTTTCCCAGCAGATCCAGTCGCTGTCCAAGGACCTGAAGGTGGTGCTGCTCGAACGGCACGGCCGGCGGGTGCGGTTGACGCAGGCAGCTCACGCTCTCCTGCGCCACGCTGACGCCCTATACGCCCAGTGGGAGAGCGCCACCGCGGAACTGGCCGCCTTCGGGCGGGGCGCGGGCGGGGTGCTGCGCATGAGCGCGTTCCCGACGGCGTTGTCGGCACTGCTGATTCCAGCGGCGCTTTCCATACGGGAGGAGTTCCCGGCCATGAGGGTCGAGATGAGCGAAGCGGAGTCGTCCGCCTGCTTCGACCTGCTGCTGAGCGATCGCATCGACATCGCGCTGGTCGTACCTCTGCCCGGCAACCCGACCCCCCGGGACCAGCGCTTCGATCAGCGCCCGCTCGCCGAGGATCCACAGGATCTGATCGTCCCGGAAGGGCACCCACTGGCCGGGCGCGGTCCCGTCGAGCTGGCGGAAGCGGCGTCGGAGGCGTTCGTCGCCGCTCCCGACAGCATCGACCAGCACCAGCTGATCCTGGCGGCGTGCCAGGCGGCCGGGTTCTCGCCGCACATCGAACACCGGGCGCAGGAGTGGAACGCCATCCTGTCGCTGGTGGCCCATGGTTTCGGGGTGAGTCTGCTGCCACGTCTGGCCCCGATCCCGGCCGGTGTGCCCGTTGTCCGGGTCCCGCTGCGCGGCGCCCCGGTACCCGCCAGGCGTCTGGTGACCTGTATCCGCATGGGCAGCCATGAACAGCCGGCAGTGGCCCGCGGCCTGGCGGCGCTGCGCGGGGCGGCCGGGGCCCGGGACGGCATCAGCGTACTGACCGGACGGTGACCCTCCTGCCGCAGTCATGACGCGGACGGGCCGGGGTGCGTGCGGTGCTGATGGTAGACGAGTGGCGTGTGTTCGATACGGTGCCCGCTCCAGGTGACCCTTCCCACCACGAGGACGTGGTCCAGGGCCTGCTGGACCGTTTCGACGGTGCAGACCACCGCGGTCGCGGCGTGCGTGAGGACCGGTTGGCCGTGGCGCAGGGCATGGGGGACGTCGTCGAAGCGACGGCGGGGATCACCGCTCGCGAACTGCTGGGTCAGTGTGCGCTGGTTCCAGCTGAGGGCGTTCACGGCGAAGGCCCGCTGTTCCACGATGTGCCGCAGTGTCTGGCTGGTCGCGGCGAGGGAGATCAGCATGCTGGGCGGATCCATCGACAGGGAGATCACCGCGCTGGCGGTGCACCCGACGGGTCCGGTGTCGCCGGAGGTGGTGATGACGGTGACGCAGGTGGGCAGGTGGGCCATGGCGGAGCGGAAGGCGTCGGTGGTGTCCGTGCGTCCGTCTTCGCGCAGCGGGGTGATCACGGGTTTTGTCTCCCTCGTCTAGTTGCGGGTGGCGGCGGGCTCCAGGGCGGTGGCGATCGCTCCGCGGTCGACCTTGCCGTTGGCGTTCAGCGGCAGAGTGTCGAGCCGTGTCACGGAGGACGGCACCATGTAGGCCGGCAGCCGCTGCAGGAGCTCCTCCTGAACGAAGGACACTTCGCTTTCGCCGACGTACGCGGCGCGGAGTTCCACCTGCGGGCCGGGGCTGGCCGCCACGACGATCGCCTCCTGGACTCCGGGCCTGGCGCGCATGGCGGCCTCGATCTCGCCGAGCTCTACCCGGTAGCCGTGGATCTTCACCTGCTGGTCGAGGCGGCCCAGGTGCAGGAGCACGCCATCGTGCAGCCGAACGCAGTCGCCCGTGCGGTAGAACCAGTTGTCGCCGGGCGCCGTGCGGCCGTCCGACCGGAAGGTCTCGGTGCTCTGCGGGTCGACGAAGCGTCCCGTGTCGGCTGTCGGGTCGAGGTAGCCGGGAAACCGCTGCGGGCCACGGGCGACGAGTTCGCCCTCCTCCGCCGGGCGCAGGCTCTCGTCCAGTACGGCGATATCGTGGTGGGGGTGCGCGTATCCGATCGGCACCGTGCCGTTCGGTGTCTCGGGCCAATCGGCCGGCTCGGCCGGCAGGCGGTACTCGGTGCACGTGACGGTGAGTTCGGTGGGACCGTACAGATTGACGATCTCGCTGTGTGGCGCCGCGGTCCGCCAAGCACGGGCCTGGGTGAGCGTGAGCGCTTCTCCGGCGAACAGGCTGTGGCGCAGCGTGGGCATCGACGAGGGTTTCAGGCGGCGCAGCCGCGACGCGAGAGAGATGACCGAGGGCACGGAGAACCAGTGGCTCAGGGCCTGGTCGTTGACGAAGCGGACCGGATCCAGGAGGTCCTCCCGGCTGGGGACGACGAGGGCCGCCCCCGTGCTCCAGGCACAGAACATGTCGAAGACCGACGGGTCGAAGGTCAGGTCGAAGGTCTGCGACAGCCGGCTCCCGGGGCCGATGCCGTAACGCCCGTGCATGTGGCGGATGTAGGCGGCGGCGTTGCGGTGGAGCACGGGCACGCCCTTGGGCGCGCCGGTGGAGCCGGAGGTGAACAGGATGTACGCCGGGTCGTCCGGGCCGGCGGCGAGCGCTGTGAATGCGTGAGGGCCGCAGCAGGAAGCCAAAAAGCCGCTGTCGAAGTCGAGGACGGGCCCGAGGCCGCCCACCTCGTGCGCAGCTCCTTCGTCCGCCACGATGAGGTCGAGCCCGGCGGCCGACGCGATGGCGGCGTTGCGTGCGGAGGGAAAGGCCGGGTTGAGCGGAACGACCGTGGCTCCGGCCAGGTGGACGCCGAGATAGCCGGCGTAGCTGGTGACGCTCCGGTCGGCGAGCAGCCCGATGCGGGAACGCGGACCGATCCCTTCCGCCTGCAGGGCGTTGCCTACGTGCTCCGCCGCGGCCGTCAGTTGTGCGTAGTCCAGGCGGTGTGCGCCTGTCACGAGTGCCTCACGGTTCGGATGGGCGGCTGCCGTTCCGAGGAAGCGGTCATGGATGGTTCGGTGGCTGGCCACGGGTGCTCCTTGTCTTCCTGGAGAAGGACCGACCGGGCCAAGTCCTCCGCCCGCGCCAGGTCGTGGACGGCGGTCTCGAGCAGTGAGTCGCGCGGACGGCCCCGCCGGGCCGAGTTGATCGCGAAGCGCAGCGTCCTGGGCAGCCCTGACCAGCGGGTCAGGGCCTGGCGCAGCGCTTCGTCGTGTTCCTGGGGACGGCTGCGCCCTGGGGCATCGAGGGCGCGGCGGTACTTGTACTGGTGATGACGTGACGCGGCCCAGAGGTCCTCCAGGAGCGTCGGCTCACCGGGGTTCGTGCCGGCGGTTCGCAGGTGCTCCAGCAGGTGGCCGGCAATGTGCTCGGGGTCGGTGCACCAGGTGCCCTCGTCCGGTACACGGCTGGAGGTGTCGGCGCGGACCCGGGTGAACCAGTGGCGGGTTCCCTTGGGCGGTGCGGCCAGAGTGCGGCCGAACACTTCGGCGGTGCGCCGGCGCTGGACCGGACTGTAGTGGTCGTCCGTGGTGAACAGGGCGGCCATGGAGGCGTCGGTTACCCAGCCGCTGAAGGACAGTTGCTCCTGTCCGTTGGGGAACAGGCCGGTGAAGTGGTCGTGCAGGTACCAACGGCCGTTTCCCCGGGCGGTCGCCACCAGGAAGTGGGGGGCCGGTTCCTGGCCGGGCGGTGCCCAGGGCAGCCGGGCGGCGTCCGCGGCGAACAGCGCCCGGCCGTACGTGTGGACCTCCTCGGCCAGTCCGGCGAGCGCCTCGGCCAGAGGCTCGGCCCCCGCGGGACGCAGGGCGGTGCCGTCCGGCAGCCGGTCCAGGCCGGCGGCGTGGTGCCGGAAGACCAGCGGTACGGACGTGGGCGAGGGCTGGACGGCGAGTCGGGTGGACCGCGCGACGCGGTCGGGTGCGCTGGGGTCCTCTTCGGCCAGGTAGGCCAGGAGAGCGCTGGTATAGCAGCTCAGAGCGGCTTCGTGGGCGCTCGTGGCGTGGGTGGCAGCGCTCGGTTGCGCGACGCCGGATCGCTCGGTCACGGTCCCTCCTCTCCCTCGGCAACGGGACGGCCGTAGGCCAGACAGGTGGGCAGCGGGCTCCCGATGTCGGTCAGATGGCGCCAGGTCAGCCGCCGCCAACGCCCTTCCCGCGCGCCGGGAGCCACATCGATGCGCCACGGGGCCCCGGCCAGTCCTGTGCCGAGTGCTTTCACGCATGCCTCCTGGGCGGTCCAGAGGTAGGCGAAGTGCAGAGCGCGTTCCTCGGGCGGGAGCCGTCGCAGGGCGGCGGCGGCTGAGGGGGAGCAGCATCGGCGCAGGAGGCCCTCGCTGGGTGGTGAGGGGGCCTGTATGTCGATCCCGACCGGCTGGTGGGCGACGGCCGCGGCCACGGTGTCACCGCTGTGGGAGATGCTGACCGACAGCCGGGGATGGCCGGGTACGCAGGGCGGGCCGCCCGTCCGGGATCGCAACGGTGTGTGCGAGGGGAGCCCGAGGCTCTTGCTGAGCAGGGTGCGGGCGAGGGCGCGCCCCGCCAGGTGCTCGCGGGCCCTCCAGGGGGGCATGGTGCGTGAGGCGGGGCTGATGTCGGCGGACCTCAGGGTGTTCAGTGCCGCCGGTATGGAGGCAACCGCGAGGTGCAGTCCGGGTCGCGGGGTGAAGGTGGTGATCACGACGGGCACTCCCGTACCCCCAGGAGCGTGTCGGCGTGGTCGGCGATCAGTTCCCGGAGGGTGTGGCTGGTGCCGCCCGCGATGCCGAACATCGCCGCTTCGGTACGCAGATGGTGCAGGCCCGTGTGGGTGAAGGCGCGAGCCCCCTGGAGCTGCGCGCACATGTTCAGCACCTGTTCCAGGGTTTCCGCACCGGCCGCCTTGAGCACGGCGGTGGTCACGGTGGGTTTGAGGTGGTCTGTGGCGGGGGCGCTTGCCTGGTCGCACAGGGCCTGTAGGCGTTGTGCACCGAGCAGCGCGGCGGCCATGTCATGCCGCACCGCGGCGTGGGCCCACTGCGGGCCGTCGGCGATGCGGCGCTCGGTCAGCATGCGGTACGTCGCAGCCAGGACCCGGCGGGTCAGGGCATCGGCCCAGAGGCCGCTGGCCAGCCGCTCCGTGGTGATGCGGCGGGTGAAGGCGGCGAGTCCGCGGGAAGGTGAGCCGATGATGTGGTCGGTGGGCAGCCGTACCCCGTCGAAGTGCAGCGAACCGACTCCGGAACCGCTGAACCACAGGGTGTCGGTGGGGTCGGCGCGTACGCCCGGTGCCGTGAGCGGCACCAGCAGCAGGGAGAAGTTGCTGAAGTGGTCTCCGGGGCGCCGTCGAGCCAGGACGAGAGCGTGATCGGCGGTGGTCGCGTTGACGATCCAGCGTTTGCCGCCGGTCAGGACAAGGGTGCCGCCGTCGGTTTCGACGCGGGTCCCCATGCCGGTGAGGTCCGATCCTGCGGCGTCGGCGTCGGTCGCCGCGAGCGCCAGCACGCATCGGCCTTCTTCCGCCTGCCGTGCGATGTCCGAGGGCGGCCCGCCGGGCGGCGCATCGCGCAGGAGTGGCAGGGCGGTCGCCGCCTGGACGCAGAAGCTGAGGGTGCTCGCCAGGGGAAGGGTGGCGTCGAGGACGGTCAGCGTCGTCCGCAGCGCGGCGGGGTCGAGCCCGTACCGGTCGTCCCGGGTTGATTCCTCGTACAGGGTGCTGAGGATTCCGGCGGTGCCGAGTGCCTTCCAAACGTCTCGCGCGGGTGTGGTGCCGTCCGCACCGATGGAGGCGAGCGCCTCCTCGACACGGGTGCGCAGATCCGGTGTCTCAGGCATGGGTGACCTCCTGGTCCATGAGGGTCATCGTCCCGTTTGCCAGGCGCAGCCGGTCGTTGCTGTAGTTCAGCGAGGCCGAGCGCAGATCGCGCCAGGCCCGTTCCAGGGCGAGGGGGGCGTTGCGCATGTATCCGTGGCGCAGTCCTGCGAGTTCGACGAGCTCGTCGACGGCGGCGAAGCACTGTTCGGATGCGGTGATCTTGACAGTGTTCATCAGGAGCTGCGCGGGGGGCGTCGCGGGGTCGCGGGCCGCCTCCTGGTAGGCGGTCGCAGCGTACCGGATCAGGGCGTGCGTGGTCTCCAGGCGCTGTCGGACGGTGGCGAGCCTGGTGAGGAGTAGTTCGCTGCTCATGTCGCGGCGTTTTCGCTCCTCGGGGCTGCGCAGCCAGGAGACGGTGCGGGACAGGGCGCCTGTTGCCGTGCCCAGCCAGCAGGACGACCAGCCGAGGTGGGCCATGGGGGCGAAGGTCCGCACAGTGATGTCACGAAAGCTGCCGTGCTCCCCCACGACCTGGTGCGGGGGGACGGAGCCCCGCAGGCGCAGGGGGAGGCTGTGGGTGCTGCGCATGCCCAGCGGGTCCCAGTGCCCTGTGGGGGCGGCGTCGAGCTGCGACCGGTCGGCGTAGATGAGGGAGACCTGGTGGGGGGAGGTTGCGCCCGGGGCCTGTGTGGTGATCAGGAAACCGTCGGCGTGCGTCCCTCCGGTGACCACGGGGGCCGCCCGGTCGATGTGGAGGCGGTCCGCGCCGGCGGTAAGGGGGGTGTCGGAGGTGAGCAGGTGCCCCCCGGTGCCGGCCTCGGTGGTGACTGAAGCGAGGTAGACCTCGCCCCGGGCGACGGCGGGGAGAAGTTCCTCGCGCAGCCGCGGTGCTGCGTGGTGGACGAGGGCGGCGACCTGTTGGCAGTGCATGGCGAAGATCATGCCGACCGACATGCACTCGCGTGACAGTTTGGCGGCGATGTCGAGCATGTCGGTGAGGGTGCCGCCGAGCCCGCCGTACTCCACCGGGACCAGGAGGCCGAGGAGCCGGCTTCGGCGCAACTCGGTCAGGGCGGCGGTGGGGAAGGACGCTTCCTCGTCGGTCCGGGTGGCATGCTGCCGGACTGTTGCGAGGAGCGCGTCGAGGTCCGGGGTCGCGCCGTCGCCCGGGCCGGGGAGCGGGGCCGTGTGACCGAGCTGATCGAAGGTGGTCATCGGCGATCACGCTGCCGAGCTGGTGCGCGCCTGGTCGACGGCGCGCCAGAGGTGTTCGGCGGTGGAGAAGGTGACGTCGTTGAGCTGTTCGTCGTCCAGGCTGACCCCGTAGCGGTCCTCGATGTCGAACATCACCTCGATCGCCTGCATGGAAGTGAGCCCCAGGTCGCGCAGGGAGGCGTCGGCGGCCAAGGGCTTGCCGGTCGGCAGGAAGCGCAGGTGCGGGCGGAGGAGATCGGTGAAGCCGCTGTCCATGAGTGAGGTCCTTTCTGTGGTGGTTCAGGCAGGCTGCACGAGGTCGGCGCGGTGCACGTCCAGGCGGCTGGTCCCCACGTGCTCGGGGCCGTCCACCACGACTTCGTCGGGCAGCGGATGGCCCAGGAAGAGCACGAGGCTGGCGTGCAGTCCGTAGGCGCCGACATTCGGCACGCTCAGTACGTCGCCCGGCTCCACCGGTGGCATGGGTGTCGAGCGGGCCCAGGTGTCCAGGGGGGTGCAGAGCGGGCCGCAGAGCATGGCGGTGGTTTCCTCCGGCGTTCCGTCACGACCCGCGCTGGGGCCCTGCATATGGGGGCGGATCACCGGCACCCGTCGCAGGCCTGACATCCCGCCGAGGTGGTGGATGCCCGAGTCCATGACGATCACCCGGTGCTCGTGCGCCTGCTTGACGTCCAGGACACGGGTATGGAGGCGCCCGCACGTGGCGGTGAGATAGCGGCCTGACTCGAAGGCGATGGCGGGTTGTTGTTGGCGCCAGTCGGGGAAGGCGCCGTCGAGCCGGCGTGCGAGCCGTTCGGCCAGTCCGGGGAATACCGGCAGCGCCCCGTCGTGTGCGTACGGTGCGCCGAAGCCCCCTCCCAGGTCCA
Organism: Streptomyces sp. NPDC006261; assembly: GCF_040613515.1. Classification (NCBI taxonomy): domain Bacteria; kingdom Bacillati; phylum Actinomycetota; class Actinomycetes; order Kitasatosporales; family Streptomycetaceae; genus Streptomyces; species Streptomyces sp. NPDC006261. Next base: position 2,616 of record NZ_JBEXSI010000074.1, on the reverse strand, counting down.
GTACCCGCAGCGGTACGCCGAGGATGCTCTGCACGCGTGCCGCGGTATCGATGGCGACGGTGAACTGCTGGGTGAGGGCGTCCTCGTCGTACAGGTTCGTGGCCAGGTACAGGTGCAGCCCCTCGAAGCGGGCGTGGGCCCGGCTGGTGAAGCCAGCCGCATCCGCCTCGATGGCGGCGATGTCGGCTCCGAACGGTGAGGGCAGGCCGGTCATGGCCAGTCCGGCTCCGGGGGCGGCCGCGTCGGTGTTGACCCTCAGCAGGAAACGGGCCGGTGTGCCGTTGCGGGCGGCTGCCGAGTCAAGCTGGCGTGCCGCGCGCGCGGAGTCCAGTGAGAAGGAACGGACTCCTGCGGCGAGGGCTGTGTCCAGGTCGCTGTCGCGCTTGCCGGGGCCCGAGTAGAGGATGTCGCCCGGGGGCACACCGGCTTCCAGGGCGGCCCTGAGTTCTCCGACGGAGCTGATCTCCGCGCGGCAGCCACGTTCGTGCAGGGTGGAGACGACGGCCGGATGGGGGTTGGCCTTGAGGGAGTAGTAGAGGTCGCTGGGCGCCGGAAGCTGGGCGCGAAGCTGATCATGCGCCGCGCGCACGGTCGACAGGTCGTAAACATAGGCGGGAGTGGGTCCCTGGTAGTCGACGGAGTCCAAGACGTCAGACACGCGATGCCTCCGGAGACAGCTCGGTGAGGCGCTTCTTGTCGATCTTGCCGTTGGCGTTCGTCGGCAGAGCCGGCAGCCGCAGACACCGGGGCGGTACCTTGTAGGCCTCGATCTCGGCGCGCAGGAGCCGGAGCACGTCCGTCGGCTCCGCTGCTCCGGCGGTGACGAGCAGCGCTTCGGGCCGGTCGTGCGTCGGCGGGAGGACCGCGGCGGTCTCCACACCCGGCAGCCTGCGGGCCGCCGCTTCGACCTCGATGGCACTCACCCGGAAGCCCTGCTGCTTGTAGACGTCGTCGCGGCGGCCGTCGAAATGCAGGTATCCGTCCTCGTCCACGAATCCGTAGTCCCCCGTGCGCAGTTCGGGGAAGAGGCCCTCGCGGCATACGAAGCGTTCGGCGGTCAGGTCCGGGCGCTTCCAGTAGCCCGCCATCACATGGGGGCCGCGGACCGTGATTTCCCCCGGTTGCCCGGCCGGCTGCCGCTCCCCCGCCTCGTCCACGGTGAAGACCTCGGTGCCGTCCAGGGGGCGGCCCACCGTGCCGGACCGTAGGAGGTCCTCGTCGGGCTCGAGGATCGATACGCGCTTGCATTCGGTGAGTCCGTACATCAGCTGGATCTTGAGGTCCGGCAGTGACCGGCGCAGACCGGTCAGTACGTCTCCCGGCATGGCGGCGCCCGTGTTGGTCATCAGCCTCAGCGGGGGCCTCTCGTTGTGGCGGCGCAGTAGAAGGCGCAGCAGTCCTGCGGCGAGCGGGGGCACGGCCGGCAATACCGTGGCGCCAGCGCGGTTCAGGTTCTTGAGGAACGCGGGGCCGGTCTCCGCAGCGGCCGCCAAGTGGAGATGGGCATCGGCCGCGGCAGCCAGGAAGACTTGGTACAGCCCGTAGTCGAAGGACAGCGGCAGGGCGTTGTAGATGACGTCGCGCTGCGCGTACCGCAGCCGCCGTGCAATGGCCCGCGTGGCGAAGACGACCTGCTCATGAGTGGAGACGACGGCCTTTGGCATGGCTGTGGTGCCGGAGGTGTAGATCAGGCACACCGGGTCCACCGGCACAGGTGAGGCCGTTCGGACCGGCGTCCCGGGTGCTGTGGCCGACAGCTGCGCCAGCTGGTCCAGGGTGGCGGTCAGCACACCCTGTTCCCGCGCGGCGGCCTGGCCGTCCGGGTCGGAGGTGACGAACAGTTCGGGGTCGCTGTCCCGCAGGATGTGCGCGAGGACGTCGCCCCGCACCTCCTCGTGGATCACGGAGAAGATCACACCGAGCCGGGATGCGGCGTACAGGACGACCGGTAGATGCAGGTTGCAGGTGCCGGTCAGGACCAGGCGGTCGCCCCGGCGTAGCCCGTGGTCGTGCAGTACATGGCTCATGCGGTGGCTGGCATCGGCCAGTTGCTCGTAGCTGAGGGTGGTTCCGCCGGCCGTGACAGCGGGTAGCCCGGGCGTCCTTCGGTGCCGGTCCAGCAGGTGGTGGAGCAGCTCAGTGCTCATCTCATGCCACCCGGGTGGCGGCCGAGTCGGCGGCGCGCGACGTGACGGCCGTCAGGCGATCGAGGTGGCGCAGATTCTCGAGGGTGAGGTCGGCCTCGTCGAAGGTGATGCCCAGGCTCTGCTCGAGCTCCTCCACGAGATCGACCATGCGGAACGAGCTGAAGGCGGGGTACGTGTCGAGCTTGGGCTGGGCGAGCAGCCGTGCCGGGGCCACTGCGAGGATGCGTGCGGCGTGTGCGAGGACGACGCCGCGTGCGGTGTCCTTGTCGGGCATGAGAACTCCCCTTTGGGGGCTAGGAGGGTTGACGTCAGGCGGTTTCGCGGACGGAGCGGGCCAGTGTGCGCAGCCCCTCGTCCAGTTCCTCGGGGGTGATGGTCAGCGGCGGCAGCAGCTTGACGACCTCGCTCTGCGGGCCGGAGGTCTCCAGCAGGAGCCCCAGCTCGAAGGCGCGGGCGCAGACCGCGGAGG